>JAJYMP010000177.1 GCA_021786915.1 Chloroflexota bacterium | reverse complement strand
CGCTCCTTCATGACCGCGGCCCACTCGTCGAGGGCGGCGAACCCGGTCTCGGTGAGCTCGTAGTCGCGACGTGCGGGGCCCGTCCCCGTGGCCCACGTGCTGCGGACCTGCCCGGCCTCCTCGAGGTCTCGCAGCGTGCGGTACACCTGCCCCACATCGAGCGTCGTCTCGGTCATCCCGACGGTCGTCAGCACGCCGATGATCGCGTACCCGTGCGTGCTCCCGCCGGCGAGCGCCATGAGCACGAACGGCTCGAGCCACCGGTGGTGCCCGGAGACCGGAAGCCAGCCCCTGTGCAGCGGCGCACCCCTGGCGTCACGCGAGGTGGCGATGCCCTGGACGGCGGCGTCCCGCCCGACGGTGTCGGGTCCCGCGGTGTCCAGGCTCGGGTCGCTGACGTCGCCGCCGGCGTCGTCGGGCTCGCCGGGCGCCACGGCTGCGGCCGCGGCCCGGCCGGTCGCCTGCCGGGCCGCGGCCAGGGGCTCGCGGCCCGCCGACGGGCCGCGGGTGGTCACGTCCGGCCCGGACATGGTCTGCTCCCCCGCTGCCCGACGCTGCCGGGTGAGCGGTCAGCTCGCGACCGGGTGATCGAGCGCGGCCGCGATGACCTCGCTGATCTCCGAGCCGCCGCCCCGCTCGATGATGCGCAGGTACGCGTCCTCCTCGGCGAGGTGGACCTTGAGCAGCGCGTACAGCCCGAAGATGACGCGGCGCAGGGCCAGGCCGCGGCCGAGGGTGACCCTGCCCTCACGCAGGTCGGCGGATAGGTTGCCGTACTCCCCCACCAGCCGCCGGATCTCGTCGTGCTCGTTGCGCATGGGGCGCATCGAGTGTCGGTTCTGGAACATCCGCTCCAGCTCCGGGTACACGCTCCGCTCGGCTGCGTCGACATGTGGGAGCAGGGTTCCGTTGAGGAACTCGGCGGTCGAGATGACGCCGGCGCGCACGTCGTCGGCACTGGCGCTGAGCAGCGCGTCGGCCATCTCGGGCATGCGGTCGACGTGGGCCAGGATGCGCTCGTGGTGCTCGTGCGCGACTTGGGGCAGGGACTGGGTCATGACGAGGCCTCCTTCGACTCCACCGCCAGGGCGACGAAGAACAGCGCCACCGGCCGGTAGACGGCGTGTGCGAGCTTCATGAACGGAGCCAGGAGCACGAGCTCCAGGGCGACGGCGACGTGGGCCAGGAACAGCCAGTAGCCCCAGACCGGCGCGCTCGGCAGGTAGAGCGCGAGCTCGATCGTGAAGCCGGTGACGGCCGTGACCCACAGCAGGGCGAGCAGCAGCCAGTCCGCGGTCGTGGAGCCGGTGACCGAGCGGTTCGCCTTGCGGGAGCGGTCGATGATCAGGACGGTCGCGCCGTAGACGAGCGACGCGCCGGCGACCGTGCCCAGGAGGCGGACGGGGTACCACAGCGGCACGGGCGTCCCGGTCTCCTTGACGCCGATGAGGGCAAGGCCGTAGTCGAGGCCGGTGGCGGCGAGGAGGCCGACGAAGCCCCACACGACGAGCGCGTGGACCAGCCAGCGCCGCCGATACCAGGGCACTGCCTTGGCGACGGGATCGGACTCGCACTCGTCGCGGAACCGGACCTGGCCGAAGCTCTCGCGGCCGATGGCCGCCCACAGCGCGCGGCCGGTCCTGGCGAGCCCCTTGCGCGATCCCAGCGCCCCCCTCGCGGACACGCCCTCCTTGCGCCCGATGTCGCGGACCATGGTGCCCACGCCGGCCAGGCCGGCCAGGACGACGATCGCCATGACCACCAGGCCGGCCGTGTGGATCAGCCCCTCGGGGATGAACGTGAAGACCGCGAGCTCCTGGCCGGGCATCGGGCCGTGGGCCGAGTACATGAACGCGGCGAAGAAGAGCGCGATAAGCACGGCGAGCACCGAGGCGACCGCTGGCCGGGTGTACATCGTCTTGGCCAGGCGGGTCCTGTCGTACGAGGCGATGGCGTAGCGCCGCGTGGCCGCCATGAACTCGGAGGGGTCCGCCTGCGTCGGGCAGGTCTCCGCGCACTCGCCGCACTGGTAGCAGGTCCACAGCTCCTTGGACGAGAGCAGCTGCTCCTTCATCCCCAGCTGCGCGTAGCGGATGATCCGCCGCGGGAAGGTCCCGTCCGACTGACTCATCGGGCACGTCGCCGAGCAGGTTCCGCACGAGAAGCAGGCGCTGATGTCGGCGGCGCCGAACCTCTGGATCTCCGGGTAGAGGCCCAGGTCAACCCGGACCGGGGTCGATGCGGGCACGGCGGTCGCGGTCATCAGGACACCCGCCCGGTGGGCTCGTAGCGAAAGAAGCCGTCGGCCTCGCTCCCCTTGATCTCGGCCAGCCAGCCGTAGCGGCGCATGCCCATCACCCAGAACACGGTCTCGTGGGTGGGCGCGCCGATCGCATCGGCGATCTCGGGGACGGTCAGCGGGCCGCCGGCCAGGGCTTCGAGGATCCGCGGTCGCCAGACCGCCTCCTCGCGGATGACCTCGCGGACATCCCGATTGAGAGCAGGCATCAGACGGGCACCTCCGCCAGGCTGGAGATCATGTCGGTGATCTGGGCGTCGGTGTAGCCCAGCAGGTCGATGGCGTTCTCGGGGCAGACCGGGACGCAGCCGCCGCAGCCCTTGCAGTTGGAGGCGCTGATGACCGCGAAGTGGCGGTCGCCCTCCTCGTGCATCGAGATCGCGTCGTAGGGGCAGGCCGTGAGGCAGTCGCCGCACGCCGTGCACGCCTCCGGGGCCACGATCGCGACCAGCGGGTCGAGCTCGGTGAAGCCCCTCTTGAGGATGGCGGCGCTCTGGGTGACCGCGGCCAGCGCCTGCGCGACCGACTCGCTCGAGGTCTTGGGGCCCTGGCTCGCACCGGCGATCAGGACGCCGTCGACGACGGTCTCGACCGGCCGGAGCTTGGGGTGGATCTCGTTGAAGAACCCGTCAGCCCCCTTGGGCAGCTTGAGCACGTCGACGAGCGGCTGGTTCTCGCGGGGCACCATGCCCGTCACCAGGACCACCAGGTCCACGGGGATCGCGAGCTCGGTGCGCTCCGTCAGGAGGTCGCGGACGGTGACGGTCAGCCGGCCGTCCGGCCCCTCCGCGACCGCCGGGGGCTCGTCGTTGTCGAACTTGAGGAAGACCGAGCCCTTGTCGCGCGCCTCGGTGTACAGCGGCTCGAACTTGCCGTAGGTGCGCATGTCCCGGTACAGGTGGAACTGGCGGACCGTCGGGTCCAGGCCAGACACCTCGACGGCCGTCTGCACCGTTGACGCGCAGCAGAACCGCGAGCAGTACTGGTTGGAGCAGCCCGCCGTCCCGCGGCTGCCCACGCAGTACACGTAGGCGACGCTGCGCACCGGCCGGCCCCGCCACGAGAGCGGCCCCCGGGCGGCGTCCACGAGCTCCTTGAACTGGGGCAGGGTGACCACCCCGTCGAGTCCGAAGCCCAGCTCGCCCTGTGCGGGGGTGTAGGCGTCGAAGCCGGTGGCGACGACGATCGAGCCCACCAGGACCTCGATCGTGCCCGCGCCCTCGCCGCCCACCCGAACCGTCATCCGGAAGTTGCCGAAGCTGCCGGCCTTGCCGACGACCTCGGCGCCCGTGAGCACGGTGATCGAAGGGCGGCGCTTGACCTGCGCCACAAGGTCTTCGATGAGCGCCCGCCCGTCCTTGTCGTGCGGGTACATCCGGCCGAGCTGCCCCACCCAGCCGCCCAGGGCGACCTCGCGCTCCACGAGCGTCACGCGGAGGCCGATGTCGGCGAGGCCCACGGCCGCCCGCAGGCCGGCGATCCCGCCGCCGATGACGAGCGTGTGCGGGACGGTGTCCACGACCATCGGCTCGAGCGGGACGGTGTTCCGGGTGCGGCCGATGCCCGCGTTCACGAGCGCGGTCGCCTTGGCCGTCGCGCCGTCGTGGTCGTCGGTGTGGACCCACGAGCACTGCTCGCGGATGTTCACCTGCGTGTACTCGTAGGGGTTCAGCCCGGCCCGCTGGGCGACGCCGCGGAAGGTGTAGGTGTGGAGCTTGGGCGAGCAGGACGCGACCACCAGGCCGTCGAGCTGGTTGGCCCTGATGTCCGCCTCGATGTCCTGCTGCGAGGCGTCGGAGCAGGCGAACATGGTCGTCCGCGAGACGATCACGTCGCCGTTGTCGCGGATGTCCTCGACAACCTTCTCGACATCGACGTAGTCGGAGATGTTGCCGCCGCAGTGGCAGACGTAGACGCCGATGCGACGTCCGTCCAGTCCCTCTAGGCTGCTCATGCCGGCACCATCTCGACCTGCGGCAGGGCGGGCTTGGTCCGCTCGAGGTGTGCGGCGACCTGTGCCGCCGCGGCCCCTGCGTGGACGATCGAGTCCGCGATGTCCTTGGCGCCCGACGCGGCACCCGCCACGTAGACGCCGGGGATGTTGGTCTGGCCTGGGTTGAGGTCCTCCTCGGGCTCGTTGACGTAGCTCCACTCGTCGAGCGCCAGCTCGCCGACCTCGAACAGCTGCTCGGCGTCCCGGTTGGGCTGCACGCCCACCGCGAGGACCACCAGGTCGTACTCGGCCGATGTGATGGCCCCGCCGTTCTCGATGTCCTCGTACTTGAGGAGCAGGTCCCCGTTGGGCTGCTCGGTGATGTCGGCGACGCGCCCCTTGACGTAGTTCGCGCCCATGGCCCTGGCCTGTTCGTAGAACTCGTCGTAGCGCTTGCCCGGCGCCCGGATGTCCATGTAGTGGACGGTGATGTCGGCCAGCGGCAGGGCGCCCATGAGCAGCTGGTTCTGCTTGATCGAGTACATGCAGCAGAACCGCGAGCACAGCGGGTTCCCGACGGTCAGGTCGCGCGAGCCCGTGCACAGGACGTAGGCGATGCGCTCGGGGACCTTGCCGTCGCCGGGGCGGAGGATCGTGTTGAACGGCCGGGTCGGGGCCAGCAGCCGGTCCATCTGCATGCCCGTGATGACGTTCTTGTAGACGCCGTACCCGTACTGCGGCTTGAGGTCGGCCGGGAACAGCTTGAAGCCGGTCGACACGACGACCGCGCCGACGCGGATCTCGTGGGTCTCGTCACGCGCCCGCAGGTCGATGCAGCCGTCCACCGGGCAGTGCTCGACGCACTCGTTGCACTCGGAGCACACGGCGCAGTCGATGCACCGTCCGGACGACTGCCGCGCCTCAGCCTCGGTGATCGGAGCCTCGATCTCGCTGAAGTCGGTCGGGGCCGGAACGAGGTTCATGCCGTCGGGCGTCGGGGCGCTCAGCGCGAACGCCTTCTGCCGGGCGAGCACGGCCTGCTTGTCGACCACCGGCAGCCGGTCGTCCCAGTTGTCGAACGCTCGGCCGTTGAGCCAGGCGTCGATCTGGTGGGCCGCCTTGCGCCCCTCCCCCACCGCTCGGGTGATGTCCGTGGGCCCGTTGACGGCGTCGCCGGCCGCGAACACGTGCGCGACGGCCGTCTGGCAGGTCGCCCTGTCGGCGGCGAGCCGCCCGTTCGGCGCGACGGCGACTCGGTCGCCGAACATCGCCGTGTCGGGCTTCATGCCGATGGCCGCGATGATGACGTCGGCCTCGATGGTCACCTCGGAGCCCGCGATGGGCTCGACCGAGCGGCGGCCGGAGGCGTCCGGCGCGCCCAGCCGCATCGTCTGGCAGCGGAGTCCCGCGACCGCGCCCTGCGCATCGCCGAGCACCTCGGCCGGGGCGACGAGCAGGCGGAAGGCCACGCCCTCCTTCTCGGCGTCGGCGGACTCGACGTGGTGCGCCGGCATCTCGTCGCGCGACCGCCGGTAGGCAACGGTGACCGATGCCGCGCCGAGGCGCCGGGCGGTCCGCGCGGCGTCCATCGCGACGTTGCCGCCGCCCACCACCACGACGCGCTTGCCGGCGAGGTCGACGGGCTCGCCGAGCTTGACGCTGCGCAGGAAGTCGGTCCCGCCGATCACGCCCAGCCGGTCCTCGCCCGGGACGCCGAGTCCCAGCGAGCGATGCGTTCCCGTGGCCAGGAGCACGGCATCGAAGCCCTCGTCGGCCAGGGCGGCCGGGTCGTCCACGCGGCGGCCGGTCTGGATCTCGACGCCGAGGCCGGTGACGTTCTCGATGTCCCGCTCGACCACGGCCCCGGGCAGCCGGTACGACGGGATGCCCAGGCGCAGGAAGCCGCCCGCGACGGGCGCCGCCTCCAGGATCTTCACGGCGTAGCCCATGCGGGCGAGCTGCCAGGCCGCGGTGAGCCCGGTGGGCCCGGAGCCGACGATGGCCACGCGCCTGCCGTTGGGCTCCGGGCGCTCGACGCCATTGTCCTTGCCCGACGCGTCGTGGGCGTCGGAGGCGTAGCGCTTGAGGCGCCGGATGGGCAGCGTGCCCTCGAGCGAGCCGCGGGTGCACTCGCCCTCGCACGGGGCGTAGCAGGCGCGCCCGAGCGTGCCCACGAGCGGGGTCGCCTGGAGGACGAGCCGGTACGCCTCCTCGTCGAGGCCGCTGCGGATCAGGCTGACGTAGCCGTGCGCCTGGATCCCCGCCGGGCAGGCGAACGAGCAGGGCGAGCTGCCGGCGCGGTCGATGACCGCCTTCTTGGGCACCGCCTGCGGGAACGCGATGTGCGCCGCGCGCCGGGCGACGAGGTCCGCGTTGAACTGGTCGGGCACGGCGACCGTGCACGCCGTCTCGCACTTCTGGCAGCCGGTGCACGCGTCGATGTCGACGAACCGCGCCTTCTGGGTGACCGTGGCGCTGAAGGTGCCGTCGGCCGCCTTGCGGATCTGGTCGACCTTGCTGTAGGTCCAGGGCGTGATGTTGGGGTGGTGGATCGTCGAGGCCATCTTGGGCGTCG
>JAJYMP010000509.1 GCA_021786915.1 Chloroflexota bacterium | reverse complement strand
GCACGGTCCAGGTGACCATCTTCGTGCTCTCGGCGGGGAGCTGCTCGGCCAGGCCGAGGTCGGGCGAGATCATGGTGTGCACGCCGCCCGTGAGGTGGGGGGCGGCGTCCTGCGTCCACCACTTGAAGGTCACGGTCTGGCCGGCCGTGACGTCGATCTCGGATGGGGTGAAGCCCGCCATCGAGCTCTGGACGTCGATGATGCCGCTCGCGGCGGCGTCGGCCGGGCGCCGGAGGAAGTCGCCGAAGGCGAGGTATGAGCCGACGGCGAGGACGGCCACGACGATCCCGCCGAAGGCGAGCTTGCGCAGCCTGTCGTTGCGCGCCGTGCGCGCGCGCTCCGCGCGGCGGGTGTCACGGCGGGCCACGACGGTCTCGTGGAGGGCCTCGCGCTCCTGCTCCCGCCGCTCCCGGCGGGGGAGCGGCTGCTGGTCGGCGCGGTCAGTCATGGCGGGCCTCCTGCCCATGGCGTGCGTGATGGGTTGCGCGGTGGCGGGTCGCGTCGGCAGTGCGGAGCGGCGGGTCGTCCTCAATGGCGGCCAGGGCCCGCCTGAGCTCCTCCTCGCTGATCTCGCCACGGGCGAAGCGGTCCCGCAGGATCTCCGCGGGGTCGTCGCGCCGGCCGCGCCGCGGTTCGCGGACCAGGAGCCAGACGACGACGGCCATGACCAGCGCCCACGCGCCGATCCAGACCCAGGCGTCCGCTCCCATCGACCAGTTCGACACTCGACGTCTCCGTCCCGTCCAGCGGCGGGTGCCGCAGGCGTGAGGCGAGCATGGGTCGTGGCACCCGGGAAAGCCATGGAGGGACGGGCAAGCCTTGGTCAAGAGTCGGTCAACGCGGATCCTCCTGCTCGCCGGGGTACCGCGACGGCGTCTACCGTCAGGCCTCGGCCTATCTCGACAACACACCCGGCACGATCGTCATCGCCGAGAAGGGCATCCGCGACTTCCTCGGCACGCGATCGGCGACCGGATCACGCTGCTCGACAACGAGGCGACCGTCGTCGGGTTGTCCGACCAGGCCCCGTTCTGGGCGGGCTCGATCGCGTCCACCCGGAGCTCGACCCTCGAGGCGTTGCTGCGCTCGGGGGGTCAGGAGCTTCCTGCTGGTGACGCCGGCCACGGGCGCCGATACGGTTGACCTCGCAGGCGGGCTCGATCTGCCGGGGACCGAGTCACCCCTGCGGCGCCCGAAGGATCCGGCTCAGGCGCTCGGCCTTCCAGACGAGGTACCCGCCCGCCACCAGGATGACGGCCACCAATGCGAGGAGCATGCCCGTCTCCCACCCCGGCCGCGAGCGCGCCGCAACGGTCTCGAGGGCACCCGTCGCGGGCGCGCTCGATCCGAGGGACGCGCCCGTGACCTGCACCGTCGTCGTGAGCGTCTCGTCGCCGATCGCCCGCAGCTCGTAGGTCCCGGTCGGCACGTGGGAGGGAATCGTGAGCACCTCGCTGAACATGCCGTTGGCATCGGTCTTGACGACGCCGAAGTCGATGACCATGCCGTCGCCCGCGAGGACGAGGTCGCGGTCGTTGTCCGGTTCCAGGCCGGTGCCGGCGAAGTCGACCGTGGCGCCGGCGTCGACCGCGGTGGGCTCGACCTGGACCGACGCCTTGCCCGTGCCGCTGTGCGCGGCCACGATCCCGGCCGGGAGCAGGACGGCGGCCAAGACCGCCGCGAGAAAGACGATGCGTCGCATCAGCGAGAACCCTTTCCGCGCCCCTGCCCGAGGGCGGGGAGCATGAAGCCGACCGATCCACCCAGGAGGCTCGCCAGCCCCGCCGCCAGGAGGGCGCCCCACACCGAGAGCGGCGTCCCGGGCGCGCTTGCGAGGGCGGTCTCGAGCACCGCCATGCCCAACGTGAGGAGCGTCAGCCGGGCCAACAGCGCCCTCACCCCATCGCTCCCTGAATGTGCGCCTGGGGCACCGTGACCAGGGCGTAGACCACGAGCAGCACGGCCGCGACGACCGCGATCGCACCGAGCGCGATGAAGGCCCGCCGCCTGCGCGGCGACCGGTACGGGCTCCGATCGAGGAACGGCACGGCGGCGAGCACGCCGAACACGACCGCGGGCACCCAGAGGAGCGCCGGCAATCCGAACCAGTCCTCGAAGGGGTAGAAGACGAGGAACATCCAGGGCGGCTTGGTGGTCTCGGTGCCCGGGATCGGCCGGTCGCCCAGACCGGCGGGAACCACGAGGGCCAACACGGTCGTGACCGCGAGGAGCACCAGCCCGAACCCGGCCATGCGCACGAGGTGGGCGACGAACGTCGAGCCGCCGCGAGCCGGGACGGGCCCGCCGTCGACCGCGGCATCCGCCTCCGACGGTCGCGCCGAGATGCCGTGCCGCTTCACGAGCAGGAAGTGCGCGATCAGGAGGAAGGTCCCGATCGCCGGCAGGATCACGACGTGGGCGAGGTAGAGCCGTCCGATGATCGGCAGCGTCGCGGCGAAGTCGGCGGAGAACCAGGTGCCGAAGGCGCCGATGAGGTTGCCCGCCTCGACGTTGTGGCCCAGCGCCTCGTAGCCCTCCTGGTCCCACTTGAGCACCGTTCCGGTGAAGATCAGGCCCATCGTGACGGCCAGGAGGCCGAGGCCGATCAGCCAGTTGACCTCCCGGGGGCGCTTGTAGGCCCCGGTCGTGAAGATACGACCCATGTGCAGCAGCACTGTCGCCATCACGATGTTCGCGGCCCAGAAGTGGACCCCGCGGGCGATGTCGCCGAGGGGCGCCACGTTCATGATGTAGACGACGCTCTCGCGGGCCGTCGCGGGGGTGGGGTGGTAGAACTGGGCGAGCCAGACCCCGGTGACCGCGAGGATCAGGAAGCCGAAGAACGTGATCCCGCCCAGGATGTAGCCGACGCCGTTCGCGTGGGCGGGGACGGGATACGCGAGGCCGCTGATGCCGATCCGCTCGTCGATCGCGGCCCAGCTCAGGCGGCGCCTCGAGGGCGCGACGACCGCGGTGCTGGCCATGGCTGTCTGATCTCCTGTGCGTCATGCCGTGACCCGATCGGGTCCGCGACAGTCCACGCTCCGCGGCTTAATCGCTGATGAGCGCCGTCTGAGTGATCGGTGAGGAAGTGCGGCCCTCCGCCGCCCCCCAGCCGCGCCACGCCTTGAGAGGAGCGGGCGGGACCCGCGAGTGGTGGATCCCGCCCGCTCGGCGGCCCCTGCGGGCTGCGGACGCGGGCCCCGGGGAGTCGGGCGAAGCGCGTCCTGGGCAGCCGCCGCGGGCATGGGCGATCCGTCGATCGCGGCCGCGTCCTGCCCTCGGGAGAAGGGCGCTGTGGAGTATCCCGCCGTCACCCTGAGCGCCAGATGAGGTGGCGCTGTGAGTTCCGTGGCTCGAGGTGTGGCTCAGGTCGCGTCGAGCCGGCACCCCAGGCGCCGCGCGATGAGCCACACCGTCGCGGCGATCGCCACCCCCGCCGCGAAGGCCGTCGTGGCGGCGTCCGTCCAGAACGGGGTGGGGAACAGCTGGGCGAGGCGCTCGACCCGGCGGTCGAACGAGGAGTTGCCCTGCGTGTGGTGCATCTGGCCGCTCGCTGCCTGCCCGGCCGAATCTCAACCGGCCGCCGCCCTCTGCGCCGACCGGCGCCAGGAGAACCGCCGCGACTCGGCGCGGATGCGGAGCAGGGCCTGGCGTGCGGCTGCGTACGCCGCCATGGACCCGAGGAAGACCAAACCGGCTCCCCCCGCCAGCCTCCCGAGCACGAGCAGGGCGGTTACGGACGCGAGCGCCAGCCCCACGCCCGACTCGATGAGCTGCGCTGGGACCCGGCGGGCGCCGACGCGCCGGTCCGAGGACCAGATGCCCCACCCGGTCGTGATGCGACCAGCGCAGCACCCCGTGAGGAAGCAGCCGACGCGCCCGACGGCCACGGCGAGGAAGATCGTGGGGGTGATGGCGTCCAGGTAGCCGCCCAGCGGCACGCCGAGGACGGTCGCCGTCGCGGCGGCCACGACCGGGGCCGACACCAGGAACCCGTCCACCGACCAGCCCTCGCGCAGCGTGGCGATGCTCGGGCCCTTCAGCAGCATGTACCAGGCCTTGGCGCCGGCCAGGCCGACCGCCAGCGCCAGGAGCGAAGCGGCGACGGCGGGGCCGACCGGGACGCCGTGGTGCGTGAGGAAGACGGGCTGCGGCAGGAGGGAACCCAGCACGGCGACGATCGCGGCCGCGAAGAAGCTGCCCGTCAGGACGCCTGGGGCGGCCGCGAGCGGCGCCGTGAGGGCCCACCTCGTGTGCGCTGGCCAGGCGGCGCCCACCATCGCCCAGCGCCGCCACGACCAGCCAACGGGCTGGAGGAAGGCGGGGTTTGCCGCGCGAGCCCGCTCTGGGCCGACCACCTCCGCCGACACGTCCCACTCTCCGGCCGCGATCCCGTAGACCCAAGTTGTCGTGGACATCGGCCCGCTGCCCGGCACGACGCCGGCGACGGTCTCGGTGGTCGTGAAGGTGTCTCCGGCTTCCAGCCGGCTTGTGACTCCTCGTCGGCGGCCCGCGACTCGGATCGTTGCCGTGTACGGGGGCGCGCCCGCGGGGCCGGGGTCGAGGCGGTGCGAGACGACCAGCGCCACGGGTTCCTCGACGCCGGCCCGGGCGTGCTCCGGCGCGGAGGCGTCCGTGGGCGTCGCCGGGCTGGCGGCCGTCGCGACGGGAACCGCTCGGGCAGGAGCCGTCGCGGCGCGCGAGGCCGTGCCAACCGAGGATGCGCCTCTGCGCGGCTGCGGGCGGCGCTTGGAGCTCACCCGCGTGACCCCCGCCGAGGCGCCGCGGCACTACCCATGGTGTTCGTCGTCGGCGTGGTCGTGCGCCAGCGGCGCATCGCTCACCCACCGATCCGGGTCGTCGCGGAACGTGTCGGCGCACGCCGGATCGCAGAACCAGTACGTCGTGCCGCGGTGGACCTCGGACAGGGGCCCGCCCGCCGAGACTTTCATCCCGCAGACGGGGTCGGTGGCGAGCCGATCGTTGCCGTGCGTGTGTGCGTGCATCGGGGTGCTCCCTGAGGCGATCATGACTCGACTGGCCTCGGCGCCGGCGCCACCGCAGCCCAGGCCGAGGATCGGGACCCTGAATGAAGCGAGCCGTCTATGGGGCTGATGCTCAGCCAGCGGCCTGAGAGCAGGGTGAGCCCCACGTGAGACTTCGGGCGCCGGCGGGCCTCGGGAGCGCCTCGGTTCGGGTCAGTCGGGGCGGGCGGGGATCTTGATCTCCACGCGCGTGCCCCCCTCCGGCATCGGCGACAACGCGATGGTGGCGCCGTGCGCATCGGCGATCCAGCGGGCGATCGCGAGCCCGAGGCCGGTACCGGACGAGCGGAGCGAGCGCGCTCGGCGCCCGCGGTAGAGGCGCTCGAAGAGGTGGGCGGCGTCCTCGGCGTCGATCCCGATCCCGGTGTCGTCAACGGTGACGACAGCCATTCCCGCCCGCGTCTCCAGCCGCGCGGTCACCCGGCCTCCAGCCGGCGTGTAGCGGGCGGCGTTGTCGAGCACGATGCCGAACAGCTCCCGGAGCCGGTCGGCGTCGCCCTCGACGACGACCGGCTCGACGGAGGCGACGCTCATCCGCACGTGCGTCGCGGCCTGCCGGTGGCGCCGCACCGACTCGACGAGGAGGGCGTCCAGTTCGACGCGGCCGAACGTGAGCCGGACGCCGGACTCGGCCCGCGCGAGCGACAGCAGGTCCGCGATCAGGCGGCCCATCCGCTCCGCCTCGTCCCGGGCATCGCCGAGGATCGCGGAGCGCTCGTCGGCCTCGAGCCCCGGGCGGGTCGCGAGGTCCAGGTTGGCGCGGATCACCGTGAGCGGCGTGCGGAGCTGGTGCGAGGCGTCGCCGAGGAACCGCTGGAGCGCCTGATGGCTCGCCGCGAGCGCGGCGAGCATCTCGTTGAACGCGAGCGCCAGCTGGCCGACCTCGTCGGGCGTCCCGGGGTGCTCCACGCGGGCGCCGAAGTCGCCGGACAGGGCGATCGCGCGCGCGGTGTCGGTCACGTCGGCGACGGGCGCCAGCGCGCGGCGGGCGACGAGGAGGCCGCCCACCATGGCGAGCAGCGTCACCGCGATGCCCCCGAGCAGGAGCGCGATGCGGACCTCGTCGAGGAGCGACCTGAGGGGCCGCGTGCTGTCGGCCCAGATCACGTACCCGAGCATGGCCCCGTCGGGCCCCACCACCGTCTGGGCGGTCATCCGGAGGACGTCTCCCGGGATCGGGTGCTCGTGGATGGAGTGGCCGTGGTTGTCGGCGGCGGCGATGTCCTCTGGGGTCACCGGCAGGGCCGGCTCGGTCGGGGGCGCCGAGTCCGCGATCTCCCGGCCGGCGCTGTCCAGGACGATGACCCGGCCCCCGGTCGACGCGAGCTGGGACACGAGCCTCGGCGTCGGCGCCAGGCTCCCGTCGGGGGCGATGTCCTGCGCGACGGCCCCCGCGGCGTGCTCGGCGTTCGCGACGAGCGAGGCGTCGAACGAGGACTGGAGCTCCTGGCTCAGGACGACGTAGACCCCGCCGCCGAACACCGCCAGGGCGGCGGCGAGCAGGCCCGCGTACAGGAGCGCGAGGCGGAGGCGGATCGAGAGCGGCGGCAGGCGGCTCACCCGTCCTTCAGGACGTACCCCGCGCCGCGGACGGTGTGGAGGAGCCGCGGCTCCCCCGCGGCCTCGAGCTTGCCCCGGAGGTAGCGGACGTAGACCTCGAGCACGTTCGACCCGCCGTCGAAGTCGTAGGCCCAGACGTGCTCCATGATCACGTCGCGGGTCAGCACCTTGCGCGGGTGGCGCATGAACAGCAGCAGGAGGT
>JAJYMP010000401.1 GCA_021786915.1 Chloroflexota bacterium | reverse complement strand
CCCGTCGGCTCGTCGTTGGTGGTGAAGTCGCACTTGGGGTAGGCCGAGCACCCCCAGAAGACGTTCCCCGTCCGCCGCACGCGACGCGCCACGAGACGGCCGTCGTTGTTCTTGGGGCAGCGCACCTCGAACGGCAGCTGGTCGGGCGGGGGCGGGCCGTCCTTCTTGATGTACGAGCAGTCGGGGTACCGCGAGCAGCCGACGAAGGCGCCGAACCGACCGCGCTTCGTGACGAGGGCGCCCTCGCCGCACACCGGGCACGTCTCGCCATCGCCCTCGAGCTTGGGCGTCTCCTCGCCGGGGAGCGGCCGCGTCTCGCGGTGCTCCGGGTAGAGCGAGCACGCGAGGAACTTCCC
The DNA here is from genome assembly GCA_021786915.1 of Chloroflexota bacterium. Next base: position 6,457 of record JAJYMP010000401.1, on the reverse strand, counting down.
GTTGCGCCCGAGGCGGATGACCATCGGGTGGCCCTCCGAGCAGACCTCGTCCGTCGGCTCGGTGGTGAAGTCGCGGCGCTTGAGCTCCTTGCGCTTCTCGTCGACGCGCACCTTGAGCGGACCGAAGAAGTCGCGCAGCAGCGGCACCCAGGCGCGCTCGCCACGGGCGACCTCGTCAAGCTCCTCCTCCATCCGGGCGGTGAACTCGAGGTCCACGTACTCGCCGAAGTGGTCGACCAGCAGGTCGGTCACGATCTCGCCGATCTCCTCGGGCCGGAGGCGGCGGTCTTCGACCTTGACGTACCCGCGGTCCACGATCGTGCTGATGGTGGCGGCGTAGGTGGACGGGCGCCCGATGCCGTGCTCCTCGAGCGCCTTGATGAGCATCGCCTCGGTGTAGCGCGGCGGCGGTTCGGTGAAGTGCTGGGTGGGTGTCACCGACTCGACGGTCGTGCGATCGCCCTCGGCCAGGGCGGGCAGCGTTCGCTCGGCCTCCTCGTCATCGTCGTCGCGGCCCTCGGTGTAGACCCGCGCGAACCCGTCGAACAGCGTCCGGGTGGCGGAGGCCCGCAGACGGTAGGGGCCGGCCTCGAGCTCGATCGTCGTGGTCTCGAGCTCCTTGGACGCCATCTGCGACGCGATGGCCCGCTGCCAGACGAGCCGGTAGACGCGCAGCTCCTCGGGCTTGAGGTGACCGCGGAGCGAGTCCGGATCGCGCAGGAAGGACGTCGGCCGGATCGACTCGTGCGCCTCCTGGGCGCCTTTCTGGCGTGTCTTGTAGACGCGGCCGCTGCCGGTCCGGTAGTCCTTGCCGAAGCGGGCCCCGATCACGTGCTGCGCCTCGGCCATCGCCACGGCGGCGATCGCGGTCGAGTCGGTCCGCATGTAGGTGATGAGCCCGACGTGGCCGTCGGGCGTGTCGACGCCCTCGTACAGCCGCTGGGCGATCGACATCGTGCGCTTGGGCGAGAAGCTGAGCTTGCGGCTCGCCTCCTGCTGGAGGGTGCTGGTGGTGAACGGGGGCGCGGGGTTGCGCTTCGACTGGCGCGTCGCCACGGAGTCCACGCGCGGGTGCTCCTGGCGGATCGCAGCGGCGTGGCGCTCTGCCGACTCCCCGTCGCCCATCTCCACTGCGGCCCCATCCATGCGCACCAGGTCCGCCGTGAACGGCGTGCCGTCGGGCGCGTGGAGGAGCGCCTCGAGCGTCCAGTACTCGCGGGCGGTGAAGGCCCGGATCTCGCGCTCCCGCTCGACGACCATGCGCACGGCGACCGACTGCACGCGCCCCGCCGACAGCCCGCCGCGGACCTTGCGGCTGAGGAGCGGGCTCAGGGTGTAGCCCACCAGGCGGTCGACGATCCGGCGGGCCTGCTGCGCGTCCACGAGGTTGCGGTCGATGTCGCGCGGGTGGGCGAACGCCTGGCGGATCGCGCCCTCGGTGATCTCCGAGAACGTCACCCGGTGGGTCTTGGTCGCGGGCACGCTGGCCGCCTCCGCGACGTGCCACGCGATCGCCTCGCCCTCGCGGTCGAGGTCGGTGGCGAGCCACACGTCCGTCGCCCCGCGGGCCGCCTTCTCGATCTGCGAGACCTGGCGGCGCCGATCCTCGGGGACCACGTAGTCGGGCGCGAAGTCGTTGTCGACGTCCACCCCGAGCTTGCCCTTGCCGGGGTTCTCCGGCAGGTCGCGGACGTGGCCGTAGGACGCGAGGACCTGGTAGTCGTCGCCGAGGTAGCGTTCGATCGTGCGCGCCTTGGCGGGCGACTCCACGATGACAAGGTGCTTGGGCATGGCGGCCGGGAGTGTAGCATCGGCCCCTTCGCCCGCAGTTGCGGCCTTCTGGCCATCGGCCTCGGATCCCCGCCGGGCGGAGGCGACGCTGCCCGGCGAGCGAGCCGCCCGCTAGATGTCCCGGATGCGGCGCAGGAAGTCCTCGTCGATCTCGCCGAGGTCAGATCCCTCGTCCTCCGTATCGGGCCCGGCCTCGGCCTCGATCACCATCGGCAGACGGCTCCCGGGCTCGGGCTCGATGGCGTCGTCGCCCGCCGCGCGCGCCATCGTGCCGCCGGCGCCCGATGCCGCCGCGTGGCGGTCGATGGCCCCGACCGGGATCTCGACGAAGCGGATGACGTGGTACGGGAAGAAGAAGGTGTTCTCCACGTTGTCGACGAACACCGGTCGCTTGCCGTCCATCGAGCGGAGATTGGTGCACAGGAGGCCGACGTCGGCGGGCGACGGCACGTCGAACAGGTCGGTCAGCAGCGGCTGCTCGTTGGAGACGTGGATGACGACGTTGCGGATCACCCTGCGATCCTCGGGGATCGGCGCCCCCTGCGTCACCGGGCCGATGGTCCCGCTGCGCAGGAGGACCCGCCTACGGCCGGTAGAAGTCGATGACCAGGCGCACCCGCCCGTGGTCCACCCACATGCCGATGCCCGCCTCGGTGTAGAGGGCGTTCATCAGGTTGACATAGTGGCCGCCGTTGTAGGGCTTCTCGCTCTGGAAGAACAGGTGGTCGCCGAGCGCCGCCTTGTAGGGCGAGAGGTTCTCGCAGCCGATGTTCTCGGCCCAGTTGTAGCTGGTGTAGCCCGCCCTGCGGAGCCGGTCGCTGGGCGCGCCGTCGTACCAGTGGTTGCACAGGTTGCGGGTCGCGAGCAGCTTGGCGTACGGGCGCGACACGTTGTTGCTGATGCCCGACGACAGCTTGAGCGGCGCCACGTTCCGTCCGCCGGGTGAGGAGCACGCGCCCGTCGAGGTCACCCAGCCGCCGGTCCTGGTGCAGTTCATCAGGCCCAGGTAGTAGACCTCGACCGAGTGCCAGCTCCCCGACGCGCCGCCCGTGCCGCCCGACCCGGTCGGGATCGGGATGGGCTTGGTCGTCGTGCTGGTCGACTTGGTGGTCGTCGTCTTCGCGACCGTCTTGACGACCGCCGGCTTGGCCTTGACGGCGACGCTGGCCGTGGCGCCCTCGGCGATCGGGACGCCGGCGGCCGACGTCGCGGTGGCGGCCACGGTCATGACGACCTTCGCGCCGTACGGCAGAGCCGAGGTCGGGGTGAAGACGAGGACGTGGTCGGACTCGGCCCATCGGACCTTGCCCGCAACGGCCTTGCCCCCGGCCGCCACCCCGAAGGCGGCGGAGGTCGTCCTGCGGTTCATCTTGTCGGTGAAGCGGACCGACAGGACCGCGGCCGGCTCGACGTTCTTGGTGCCGTCGACGGGGCGGAAGCGGACCACCGCGGGCGCCACGACGGTCCGGACCTGGATGGAGGGGCCGGTCACGAAGGGGATCCCGTCGCCGTCAACGAGGTCCACCAGGGAGAGGCTGTAGGCAGTGTTGGCCGCCAGCGGGGCGTCGGGGGTGAACAAGTAGTCGCCGCTGTTGTCACCGGCGGTCACCGTGCCCGCGATCACCGGGTCCGTCTGGAGCGCCGCCTGGAGGGCGTCGACGGCGACGGCCCGGTCGAGGTGGATCGCGAAGGCGGTGTCGAGGGCCACGCGGGTGGTGACCGTCTTGGTCGGGCTGAGGGTCGCCGTGCCGCCCGTGGCCGTCAGGATCACCACGCGGACGGGCGAGGAGAGCGCGCCCCCGTCCGCGGCCCGCGCGGTGGCGTCCACGGTGATCGTGTACAGCGTGTCGGGCGCCCAGGCCTTCACCGGGGCGATCGAGAGCGTCCTGCCGGCGCTGTCCCAGGAGAATGTGACCCCGGCCTCAGGGGTCATGCGCAGGGCGGCGGCCACCGACGGACCGTCCATGGGTGCGTCGAAGCCGATGGTGATCGGCGCCTTGAGGCCATGGCCGGTCACGACCGCATCCAGGAGCTGTGCAGCGACGGGGCGCGGGACCGAGGGCGCGGTGGCGGTGCTCGGCGCCGGGCGGGACCCCGCCATCAGGGCGACCGCGATGAGCCCGGCGACACCGACGAACCCAAGGGCCCTGTGGCGGCCGGCCGACTTGACGGCGAGCGCCAAGTAGACGAGCCCGATCACGGGCAGGGCGAGCAGGGTCGGGCCGAGCTTCCGCAATCGGTCGTCCTCCATTGCGTCAGTCCTGTGACGACCGGGGGACGCCGGCGCCAACAGCCCGGGGCTCGCGCGCACGACCCTCGGGGCTGGCCGGAGGGTAACACCGCGGTCGGGCGCTAGTCCACCCCCCGGCACGCTCATTGCACCCTCCCGAGCATGCCGGGCGCCGGCTTCGGCCCCCGACCGAACCCGTGGCGGCCCGTGGATCATCCCGGCGGCTGTCGCCTTCGGTTGCCTGCACGGCGCTCTGCCCTCGGCTGCGCCTAGGCCTAGGCCGCTGGCCTCCCGGCGATCTCCTGGCCCATGCCCCGCGGCAGTCGCGTCGGGCGGTCCGCGAGGCGCCCCGTGGGCTGATAGCGGCCCAGGACCTCGACCACGAGGCCGCGGAGCTCGAGGGTCGTCAGCGCCGCGAGGACCGCTGCGCCGGGCAGGCCCGTGGCGGCGACCAGCTCGTCCGGGCTGCCGGCGCCGCGCCGCAGCGCACCTGCCAAGAGCGCCTCCGCGGCCCCGAGACCGGCGGCGGAGCGTTCGTCCCGGGTCGCGGCCGCCGCCCACGGCAGCTCGACGTCCTCGAGCCCGAGGTCCTCGACGAGCTCCGCGATCCCGGCCACGACCCTGGCCTCGGACCCTGCTTCGCGCAGGAACGCGAGCGAGCCCGCGACCGCCGGGTCGTCCAGGCGGCCGGGGACGATGAACAGCGCCCTGCCCTGCTCCAGCGCCCAGGCCGCAGTCGTGAGGGCGCCGCTCCGAGCCCCCGCCTCCACCACGATCGTGGCGTCAGACAGCCCGCTGATGATCCGGTTCCGGCGCGGAAACGTGCCGCGGCTCGGCGCGACGCCCGGGGAGAACTCCGTCACCACGGCGCCGCCTCCCTCGACGATGGCGGTGGCGAGGCCGCGGTTCCCCGCCGGGTACAGGTGCTCGTGGCCGCCGCCGATCACGGCGACCGTCGGCCCGCCACGGCGCACCGCGGCATGGTGGGCGGCCGCATCGATCCCGTAGGCGAGCCCGGACACCACCGAGGCGCCATGCGCCCCGATGGCCTCGGCGATCCTGCCGGCCGTCGCCCGTCCGACGGAGGTGGGCCGGCGAGTGCCGACCACCGCCACGGCGTGGGCCGGTGACAGTGCCGCCACCTCGCCCCGCACGAACAGGACTGGCGGCGGCAGCTCGACCTGCCGGAGTCGGCCCGGGTACGCCTCGTCGAGCTGGGTGAGCACGGTGACGCCCGCCCGCCGCACCGCCGCCAGCGCGCGCTCCGGCTCCGCGGCCGCCTCGACGACCGTGGCCGCGGCGGCGACGGTCAATGCGGGCGGCGCGTCGGGCGCGGCCGATCCCTCGACGAGGCGTGGCACGGCGCCGGGCTCGCAGGCAGCGCGCAGCACCCCAACGGCGCTGCCGAAGGTCGCGAGGAGCCGCTCGAACGTCACCGGCCCCACGCCCCGGGCCCCGGCGAGGACGACCCAGGCGTCATGCTCATCGAGCGCGCGCGGCGCGGCCGACGCCCCGCCACCGGCCTCCGGGCCGGCAACGCGACCCAGCGGCCCGCGCCGCCCCACCCCGAGCATCAGCCCGCCAGCCCCAGCGCGAACCGGTCAGCCGGGATCCGGAAGCGGGCGGCCTCGTCGAGGTCATCGGTGCCCACCGCCGGTCGGCCGGCCAGGTCCGCGATCGTGCGCGCGACGCGCAGCAGCCGGTCGGTTCCCCGCCCCGAGAGCCCTTCGCGCTCGGACAGGAGCACCGCCCGTGCGACAGCGGGTCCGTCCAGCGCGCACGCCTCGCGCAGCGCGCGCCCGCCCAGCCGCCCGTTCGGGACGCCGCCGTTCCGCGAGAGCTGGCGGCCCCTTGCCGCGGCGATCCGCTCGCCCACCGCCGCCGACCGCTCGGGCGCGGGCCCGCGGAGCAGGAGTTCGGGGGGCACCCGGTCCATGGCCGCCCAGAGGTCGATCCGGTCTCGCAGGGGCCCCGACACGCGGCGCAGGTACCGCTGCGGCGCGCCCGGCGGGCAGGTGCATGCCGCGGCGGCGGACCCGAGGCGGCCGCACGGGCACGGGTTCATCGCTGCCACGAACGTGAAGCGTGCCGGGAACGTCGCCCACCGGCCCACGCGGACCACGGCGACGCTCCCCTCCTCCAGCGGCTGGCGCAGCGCCTCGAGCACGTCCCGACCGAACTCGGGCAGCTCGTCGCACACAAGGCATCCCTGGTCGGCGAGGGTCACCTCTCCGGGCGTCAGCCTCGGGCCGCCGCCAACCATCCCCGCGTAGCTCACCGTGTGGTGGGGCATCCTCACCGGGGGTCGCCGCTGGAGCTGCGTGACCGGCGCCTCGGAGGCGACCGACGCCACGATGGTCGCGGCGAGCGCGGCCGTGTCGTCGAGATCTGGGAGCAGCGACGGGATCGTGCGCGCGAGGAGCGTCTTGCCTGCCC
>JAJYMP010000541.1 GCA_021786915.1 Chloroflexota bacterium | reverse complement strand
CTGTCTACCTTGCTCGATCCTGCTGCCACCGCCACGACTCGCTTGCTCTGGCGCAGGAGCTCGAATGGGATCGACAGCGCGCGCGAGGTCCACTCGTCTTCCACCAAGGTCCCGTCGCGCGTGAACAGGTGACCCGAGACTTCGCCCACCACCCCCTTCTTCTCCAGGCGGCGGACTGCATCCTCGGACAGCTGGTCCATCACGGTCGGGTATCCGGGACGATCCCGCGGCGCTCCGCTGACCCCGACGAGGACGAAGTCGAGCCGATCCCAGAACGCGGTCGTGGCTCGCACGACGCTGTCCTCGAGGAGTGCCACCTTGGTGGTGGCCGAGTCGAGGAGACCCGGGGCGAGGATGCGCTGCGCGGATGCGTGGAGATGCCTAGCGAGATTGGCGGCGATGTCGTTGACGTCGAGGAACGCGTCCGTGACGTGGAACGAGCCAACGATGGGGACCACGGTCAGCCCAGGGCGCTGGAGCCGCGGCAAGGCACTAACTAGGGCGTTGATGGTGTGTCCGCCGGACGTGCCGAGCACCCCCTCGGTCGGCAGTTCCGCCGCCACAAACGGCGCAGCCGCTGCGGCGCACAGGCGGCCTGCGATGGCGGGGTCGCCCTCGCGGCCCGGGGTCACGGTCGCCTTCAGCGCCAGCGCGTCCGAGAGCTCGTCGGCCAGCGGCTGAAGCATGCTCGGATCCGGCTCGACGGTGACTATGACGATGCCCTGAGCTCGGGCGATCGCGAGCAGGCGCGACACCTTCGAGACCGAGCATCCAAGGAGTTCTGCGACGGCCGCCTGCCCCCAGTCCCGCACGTAGTACAGCTCGGCCACCAGCCGCAGCAGTGACGGGTCGGCCCCGCCTGTGTCGCGGTCGAGCTTGCGTGTCGCCGATGTGGCGCGAGCGTTCATGTTCCGCTCCTCAGTTTGCACCTTGACACCGGCGCTGAATGACGCTACACCAACGTGGATCCGCATTGCAAGTACATGCAGCAAGAATTTGCAAGACTGGAGGACGAAGGGCGGTGGCCTTCAAGCGCGGCTTCAGGATCGTTGTCGTGTCGCACGGCCGACTAGCCCGGGCGATGCTCGAGAGCGCCGGGATGATCTGCGGTGACTTGGAGGACACGACGGCCGTCGATCTGCAGCCGGGAGAGACCCCCGAGGCCCTTGGCGTGCAGATTGAGGCGGCCTTGGGCCACGACGGTCGCCCGGCCCTCTTGTTGACCGACCTCCTCGGGGGCACGCCCCACAACGTGGCAGCGCTCACCTGCGCGCAGGCGCGCGGCACGGGCCGGGTCGTCGCCTGCGTCAGCGGCGCGAACCTGGGCGTCCTGCTGGAGGCCGCCACGAGCGTGACGGCGCTCGACGCTGAGGCGGTGGGCCACTTGGTGGACCGTGGCCGAGCCGGCCTCGTCGACGTCATGGCGCTGCTTGCAGAACGGCGCGCCGGGCGGCGCAGCGGCGTCGCCGAGTAGCCCTCGACAGAGGAGGGAACAGAGGTGCCACTGAAGCTCGTGCGGGTCGATGACCGCCTTATCCACGGCCAAGTTGTGGCGGTATGGCTGCGGGCCGTAGGAGCGGACCACATCGTGATCGTCGACGACAAGACCGCCCAGAACGAGTTCGTCAAGGAGGTCCTCACGCTCGCGGCTCCCGCGGGCGCTCCAGTAGACGTGCTCAGCGTGGCGGACGCGGTGCCGCGCCTGCAGGAGCTCGCGGCGTCGGAGTCCGGCACGTTCGTGCTGCTGCGCTCACCACTGACCGCTCTGCAGTTGCTGCAGGCTGGCGTGGCCTTCAGCGTCCTCAACCTGGGCGGCCTGGGCGCGGGAGCCGGTCGACACCAGCTGTACCGGAACATCTCCGCGAGCGGCGAGGAGCTGGCGGCGTTGCGCTCCATCGAGGCGCTCGGGACCCGGGTGGAGATCCAGATCGTCCCTGACGATCGGGGCGTGTCGTTCGCTTCGCTCGACAAGATGTAGGAGGGCCGGACTGCATGCGAGATGGGCTATCCCGAGGATCCGCGGAAGCAGGGAGGGCATGGTATGCGTAGTGGCTTTAGGCGCGTTCCCCTCATTCTCGCGGTCGCTGTCCCGGTGGCGTTGGCGCTGGCATTGCTTCCCGCGCAGGCCCTCGCTGCCTCGGACTCGGCCAGCGTCGTCAAAGTCAGCTTGGGCGCCGCAGCCCTGATCGGTCTCGGCTACTACCTCTCGTACAGCCCGTGGCTGGGCTGCATGCTCGGGTACTTCACCCTGTACCGCCCGCTGGTGGCCGGGCTCTTCGTCGGCATCATCCTGGGCGATCCCGCCAAGGGCACCCTTGTCGGCGCCGCCATCAACCTGGCGTACCTCGGCTTCATCAGTGCCGGCGGGACGATGCCGGGCGATCCTGGGCTGGCGGGGTGGCTGGGGACGACGCTTGCCCTCGCAGGCGGCCTGAGCTACGGCCAGGCGCTGGCGTTGGCGGTCCCCATCGGGCTCATGGGCACGATCGTGTGGAACACCACCATGACGGTGGACTCCGTTTTCGTGCACTGGGCTGACGCTCGAGCCGACAAGGGCGATGTGCGCGGGGTGACCCTGATGAACTGGGTGCCCAGTCAGATCTTCCTGTTCGTGATCACGTTCGTCCCGTGCATGCTCGCCGCGTACAGCGGTGTCGGCGCCGTCGTGAACGTGCTCAACACCCTGCCCATCTGGTTCCTGAACGGTCTCGCCGTCGCCGGCGGCGTGTTCGCCGCCATTGGCATCGCGATGAATATGCGCTTCATCTTCCGCGGCAGCGTGATTCCCTACTTCTTCATCGGGTACTTCGTCATGGTCGCCACCGGCGGGAGCCTGCCGATGGTGATCCTGGCCGCCATCGGGCTCGCGCTGGCCTACCTCCACGTGACGTTCGTGGCCGGCGGCGGGCGACCCGCCGTGCCGCCTGCACCGGGCGCAACGCTCGGCGTGATCGCGAAAGGCGGGGCGTGACATGGCAATCGAGACCGAATCCCCGAAGCGCATCACGCGTCGCGACCTCACCCATTCATGGCTGATCTGGTGGTTCCTGATTCAGGCCAACTACAACTACGAGCGGCTCCAGGCGACCGGGTTCGCGCACACGATGGCGCCCATCATCAAGCGCCTCTACCACACCCCCGAGGACATCACCGCCGCCTTGAAGCGCCACCTCACCTTCTTCAACACCGAGCCGGGCTGGGGCTCCGTGGTGCCCGGCGTCGTCATCGCCATGGAAGAGCAACGTGCCAACGGGGCCGACATCGATGACGACGCGATCAACGCGGTGAAGACGGGCCTCATGGGTCCGTTCGCGGGCATCGGTGACACGATTGACCAAGGCACCATCACCCCGATCCTGCTGGCTCTGGGCATTGGTGTCGCGGGCATTTCCGTCGTCGCGGGCAAGGTCTCAACCGGCACGGGCAACCCCCTCGGGGTGATCCTGTACCTCATCCTGCAGCTGGTTGCGACCGTCGCCATCTCTTACTTCCTGTTCACGCAGGGTTACTACCGCGGGCGCACTTTCGTGACCGACATCCTGCGGAGCGGCCTGATGGACAGGATCGTCACCGGCGCGCAGGTGCTGGGCAACCTAGTCCTCGGTGCCTTGGCCGCCCAGTTCATCACCCTGTTCCTGGCTCCCACGATCACGATCAACGGCACCAGCCTGAACCTGCAGACGGACATCCTCAACAAGGTCATGCCCGGGCTGCTTCCTCTCGCGCTCGTGCTCGGCACCTGGTATCTGCTGCGGCGGCGGATCAGCCCGATCCTTCTCCTCGTGGTGTTCCTGGTGGCGGCCCTGATCGGCTCGTACCCCTTCTTCGGCCCGGCGCCCCAGACGGTCGCCGGCGACAACTGCGGCTCAGCCATCCTCTCGCCGTATGGGCCATGCGCCGCTCCGACGGCCGCTCCGGCGGCCGCAGCACCCGCATCGCCAGCCCCAGCGGCGTCAGCCGCTGGGGCTGCCTCGGCGGCACCGTAGGCCTGGAGCACACAACCTGACACGCGTCCTTGCCAGCCAGTGACCCGGGCGCTCCTGGTCCGGGTCTCTGGCTGGCCGCGCAAAGGAGCATCGAGATGACCACGGCGCTTCCCGACGAGGCGATCCAGCCCAAGACACCAGACCGCATGCTTGTCGGGGCCATCAGCGCGCCACATCACGTCGAGCTCATGTCCGTCGCAGTACCCGCGCCCGGGCCCGGTGAGGTCCTCGTCCGCATCCGGGGCACGGCCATCTGCACGTACGAGCAGCGCACGTTCAGTGGTCAGCAGACGAACACCTTCCCCTGGTTGGGCGGGCACGAGATCGCCGGCGAAATCGCGGCCATCGCCCCTGCCGTTCCCGACGGGCTCGCGGTCGGCGACCGGGTCGCCGTTGGATCAGCCGGGTGTGGCTGCTGCCACTGGTGCCTGACCGGCCAGGACCGCGCCTGCTTGCGCCACTACACCTACGCGACCTACGGCGCTGCCAGCGGGCTGGCGGGCTTCGCCGAGTACAAGATGCATCCTGCCGACGGCGTGTATGCCGTGGGCGATGCCCCGTTCGAGCTCGCCGCCCTGGCCGAGCCACTGAGTTGCGCCGTCCACGCGGTGCGCATGCTCTCGATCGACCTCGCGGAAGACGTCGTCGTCATTGGCGCGGGCGTCATGGGCCTCCTCAACGTGCTTGCGCTGAAGCAGCGCGGCGCCCGCGTCATCGTGAGCGAGCTGGACGAGGCGCGCCTGGACGTGGCGCGCCGGCTCGGAGCCGATGAGCTCGTGGACGCTGGCGCGGACCCGGTGGAACGGGTGCGGGAGCTCACGGAGGGACGCGGGGCCTCCGCGGTCATCGCCGCGGTCGGCGGCGCAACGGTCAATACGCAGGCCCTCGCCATGCTCGCCGAGCGGGGCCGGCTCCTGCTGTTCGCCGGCGCGCACCCCGAGGCGCCGCTCGAGCTCCATCCCAACACCATGCACAACCACGAGCAACTCGTGATGGGGGCGGTCTCCGGGGACAAGCGGGACTTCTACGTCGCGAGCCGACTCATTCGCTATGGGCAGGTCGATCTCCGCCCGCTGGTGCAGGGAACGTATCCGCTCACCAAACTCGCCGATGCCCTGGACGCGGCGCTGTTGCCCGGAGCCTACCGGATCGTGGTTATGCCGTAGGCGCTCCGGTTCGCCTTGCTGACGTGCGCGATCCAGTTGGAGGCCCTTTATGAAACGCAGACTGCACCGGCTGCTGCGGCCGGATGGCCGACTTCTCATCTGTGCAATGGACCACGTGGCGTTCATGGATCGGCACTTACCGGGCCTCGTCGACTACGGCGCCAAGGTGCGCCTCGCGGTCGAAGGCGGTGCCGACGCGTTCCTAGCTCCGCTCGGCTCGATCGTCGCGCACGGAGACGACTTCGGATCCGCCGCCGTCATCGCCAGCATTCCAACCGGTGACCAGTTCCTGCCACGCGCCGTCGAGCATGCACTGACTATCGGGGCCGACGCGCTCAAGTGCATGGCATATCCGTTCACTGGCGACGACTCACTCGACCGGGCAGAACGGCTGGGGGCCGACACCGCCCGATTCGGGCTGCCCTTCATCATCGAGTCAATCCCTGGCGGTTTCGAGACCGTAGACAAGCACACGCCCGACAACATCGCGGTTGGGGCGCGGCTCGCGGCTGAGGCGGGAGCCGACATCGTCAAGACCTTCTACACCGGCGACCCTGTGACGATGCGGCAGGTGATCGCGTATGCTTCGGTCCCGGTGGTCGTGCTGGGCGGCGCGGCGAAAGGTTCACTACGCGACCTGCTAACCGAAGTCTACGACGCGGTTGCAGGTGCGGGATGCGCGGGCGTCGCGATCGGCCGGAACATCTGGGAAGCACCAGATCCCGCCGCCGTGACCCGCGGCCTTGCCGCGATCATCCACCAGCACGTGAGCGTCGATGAGGCGCTAGCGCTGTCCCGACCTGACGCCCGATGATTCCGTCGAGGTCGACCTCGTGCGCGCCCCTGGCCGCGCTGCTGGTGACCGTCTCGATGTGTGCGAGTCGAAGCTGATCGGGCAGGACCAAGTAAGTGAGTCGCCGCCCCTTCCGCGGATCGTCGACTACCCCCACCGCGACACGACGACCCTCCGCTCGGTGAAGAACATCACCGATTCCGATCGGCCATGGAGATCGCCGTAGCCAGTCTCCTTCAACCCGCCGAGCGTGGCGTAGGCCGCCGTGGCCGCCACGCCGACGTTGATGCCGATGTTGCCGGTCGTCGACTCGTGCTGGAACTTGCGGGCCGCCGCCCCATTCGACGTGAACAGGATCCCCGTGTGCCCGAAGCGACTGCGACGGATGAGGCCGAGCGCCTCGTCGAGGTCCTCAGCCCGGATGACGCTCGCGACGGGCCCGAAGATCTCCTCCTGCGCCACGCTCATCTCCGGAGTCACGTCGTCGAGAATCGTCGGCCCGAGGAACGCGCCGTCCGGGTAGCCGTCCACCGCCACGTCCCGGCCGTCTAGGACCACGCGGGCACCCTCCTCGATACCCCTATCGATCATGGCCACGATTCGGCGCTTCGCCTTGTGAGTAACGACGGGCCCGAGGTCGACGCTCTCGTCGAGCCCATTGCCGATCCTCATCGCCTTTGCAGCCGCGACAACGCGCTCCATCAGCGGCTCGTAGACGTCGCCCACTGGCACAAGCACGGACCCGGCGAGGCATCGCTGCCCAGCCGCGCCAAAGAACGACGACACGATCCCGGAAACCGTCGCGTCGAGGTCGGCGTCCGGCATGACGACGAAGTGGTTCTTCGCGCCGCCCGCGACTTGGCCGCGCTTGCCCAGGGCG
>JAJYMP010000367.1 GCA_021786915.1 Chloroflexota bacterium | reverse complement strand
GATGGCGTCCACCGCCCGACCGTCGAGCGGTCGGTCGGTCAGGCGACCGCCCTTCGGCACGGCCACGAACATGGGCGCGTCGCCGGTCAGGCCCGCCGCGGCGAGCCACTCGGTCAGCCAGCGCAGTCGCTCCGGGGCGATCTTCAACGAGCGGCGCTTGCGGCCCTTGCCGGTGATGGTGATGACCCAGTGGCCCCGCGTCTGGCGCAGGTCGGACCCGCGCATGGCCGCCACCTCCGAGCGGCGGGGGCCGGCCCCGATCATCACCGCGCTCAGCATCGCCCGGTCGCGCAGGGCGATGAGCCGCCGCGCGGGATCCGGCAGGTCCGCCTCGATACGCTCGCGCAGCTCGCGGGCCTGGGCGAGCGACAGGGCTGCCCCGACCGCCTGATCCTCGCCCCGTGGGTTGCGGAGCCAGGCCGCCGGGTTGAACGGCAGCAGGCGGCGCCGCTCGGCCTCGGCATACAGGCCGCGGACCGGCGTCAGCTTGCGCCGCACGCTGCTGACGGTGTAGGTCTCGGGCTGGCGACCCGCCGCTGGCTCCAGCAGCCAGAGCTTGTAGCCGTCGAGCTCGTCCGGGCCGGCGGTGGCCGGCGTCAGCCCCTGCTCGCGCAGCCAGGCGAAGAACTGGGCGAGATCGAGCCGGTAGGCGTGTCGGGTGGCCTCGGAGCCGCCCCGCCGGATGACGGCCGCCACCAGACGGTCCAGATCGGCGTTCGACCAGGTGGGAACGAGGGCGGCGGGGGTTGGGGTGGGGACCAGGGCGGTGCTCATGCGGGAGCTTCGGCGGGCCAGCGTGCCTGTCAAGATTGCCGCCTATAACAGCGATTACCGGCGGTGAAATCCCGGGTCCCGGAAGGGCTGTTTTCGGCCGGCCGAGGGCCGTTGCGCCGCCCGGAGATCGTGCCCCGCCGCACCGGACCCCTGACTTCCCGATGCCCTCGCCGGCCGCTTGTCCGCCTGACACACACACGGTCGGCGCGCGGGTTGGGCGTCAGGGAACGGCAGGAGCCACGGAGGCGACCTACTTCGCCGGAGACGGCTCGGCTTGGGCGTCTTCGCGGGCTTGGGGGCGGGCTTGGTCCGGAGCACGGGCGGCAGATCCGCGCCACCGCGCATCGCCGCCTCGGGACTGGGCGGCGCGACGAGCAGGAGCCGGAGCAGCGTCTCGAGCCCGCGCGTCCTCACCGCCCACGCCCGCGTTGCTGGCGGAGGTGCTCCGCGTCACCAGGGGGGGCGCACCGGGCAGGTCGCGCCGTTTCCAGCGACTGCCGGCCTGCTGCGCCAGCCGGCGTCGCTCGCGGTCGTGGTAGTGGGGACAACGATCGCCCTTGCGACGCTGGCGAGCAGCATGCCGATGGGATGAGCACGCTGGACAGTGCCACTGCCGTACAGCTGGAGTGTCCCCATCCGCGCCTGCTGCCCTGGCGCGAGGGCGTGGGTGACGACGGGGACCCGGGTTCGTGGCGTCCATCCCGTGGCGCGATCTGCCTGCGCAGCAGATACTCGACGCATGCCAGCGCCCACGCGTCGTGCCGGGCCCCGGGCCCTCGGGGCTGTCCAACGGCGGCCGGGGCCGTCCCGCGTGAGCGCGGATCACGAGTGGCACCGCCTGGAGAGCCAACCGGCGCTGGTCGACGCACTCCGGGATGAGATCCTCTCGTCCGGTGCGATCACGTTCGCTCGCTTCATGTCGCGCGCGCTGTACGAGCCCGGCCAGGGCTACTACGCCGTGGCTGCCCCCCGCCCCGGTCGGGACGGAGACTTCCTGACCGCCCCGGAGGCTCATCCCCTGTTCGGGAGGACCCTGGCGAGGCAGATCGTGGACTGCTGGGAGCGGCTTGGTGGTCCGTCCCGGTTCACGCTCCGGGAGTACGGCGCGGGCTCGGGTTCGCTCGCGGCACCGCTACTGGCGACCCTGCGCGACGAAGCGCCCGAGACGTTTGCGGCACTGGTGTATCAACCCGCCGAGGTCAACCCATACCGACTGGCCGACCTGCGCGCCCGTCTTGAGCAGGAGGCAGGCGTGGATCCCCTGGGCCAGGGCTCGTTCGTCGGGTGGGTTCCCTGGATCGACGCACCAGGAGCGGCAGGGTGGGCCGCGGCCAAGACCCCGGGTGTTCCGCCGGCCGCGTCGGCGCCGTCCCCGGGGTCCACCACAGCCCGCGCCTCTGTCCCGGCGGCAGACGCCATCACCGGCGTGGTGATCGCCAACGAATTCCTGGACGCGTTGCCTGTCCATCGCGTCGAGCGGCGGGAGGGTCAGCTGGTCGAGATCGGAGTGGGCTGGCGCGACGGCTGGTTCGCAGACCAGCCGATGCCTTTGGTCACTCCTGGCCTGCGCGCCTACCTGGACCGCGCGGGCCAGGTCCTCCTCGAGGGCCAGCGGACCGAGGTGAACCTGGAGCTACGCCCGTGGATCGAGGACGTGGCACGTCAGCTTGAACGCGGCTGGGTCATTGTCATCGACTACGGCATGCCCGCTGCGGAGCTGTACTCGCAACGGCGCCCGGAGGGGACCCTCAAGGGCGCCGCGAGTCACGCCGTCGAGGTCGATCCGTATCGGCGGGTAGGTCGACAGGATCTCACCGCGCACGTGGATCTGACCGCGCTCGAGCGATTCGCGCGCGACGCCGGCCTCGAACTGACAGGTACCACCACGCAGGCGCAGTTCCTGGCAAATCTGGGGCTGGGGGAGCGGCTGGTGTCGGCGCAGCGCGAGGCCCGCTCGATCGCCGAGGCGCTTGAGGCCCGCTCGGCGGCACGGTGGCTGCTCGATCCCCGCGGCACGGGAGGGTACCGTGTGGTGGTGCTGGCCGGCGCCGTCCCGCGCGAGCCCGCGCTCACGGGCCTGCGACGCGCTGCGGCGGCTGGTTCCGCCTGAGGTCGGGGTCGCTCCCGCCGGCGGCCGTTGCACCCGCCTCCCGCGCGCGGCGCTACTTGTCGACGCCTCCCATGACAGGGTCGAGACTCGCCAGGATGGCGATCGCGTCTTGGATCAGCGCGCCTTCGGAGAGCGGCCCCAGTGATTGCAGGTTGTTGAACGACGGATCATGGATCCGCATGCGGAACGGGCGGTTGGTGCCGTCGCTGATGGCGTAGCACCCGTACAGTCCGCGCGGGCTCTCGATGGCCGACCAGGCGCGTCCCGGACGCGGCGTCATGCGGCGCGGCACGCGGGCCATGACCGGGCCGTCGGGCATGGTGTGCAGGAGCTGATCGATGATCCGGATGCTCTGCTTGATCTCGTCGACCCGCACCAGGTACCGGGCGTACGTGTCGCCCTCCTCCCGCACCGGGATCTCGAAGTCGAGCTCCGGGTACACGCTGAAGGGGTGCGCCCGCCGCACGTCGAAGGGCACACCGGACGCGCGCAGGTTGGGCCCCGTCAGGTTGAGCCGGCGCGCCGTGGGCCCGTCGATCACGCCGAGCCCGCGCGTCCGCTTCACGAAGATCTCGTTCTCGTTCATGAGCGTCTCGTTCGCTGCGACGTGCCGCAGCGCATGGCCCATCCAGTCGCCCAGACGGCTCATGAACTCGTGGTTGAGATCCCAGTTCACGCCCCCGATGCGGAAGTAGTTGAATAGGATCCGCTGCCCGGTGAGGGCCGCCAGCATCTCCACGATCTCGTCGCGCTCGGCGAAGCTGTACAGGACCGGCGTCAGGGCGCCGATGTCGAGGGCCAGCCAGCCCATGAAGAGAGTGTGGCTGTAGATCCGGTTCAGTTCGGCGACCAGCACGCGGATGAACTCCGCACGCCGCGGAGGCCGGACATCGAGCAGCGTCTCGAAGGCCATCACGGGGGCCCACTCGTTGTGGAGCGCGCTGACGTAGTCCAGCGGATCGCACTGGCTGATGCACATCTGGTAGTCGGAGTGCTCGCAGATCTTCTCGACGCCTCGATGGAGGTACCCGATGACGGGGTCGAGATCCACGACGTTCTCGCCGCGGATCTTCACCACCACCCGCAGCACGCCGTGCGTCGAGGGATGCTGCGGGCCCAGGTTGAGCAGCATCTCGCCGTCGCGCAGCGCGTAGAACTCGGCCTCCCGCTCGGTGCGCGGCGCGAGCGGCGGGACGGCATCCCAGATCGTTGCCGGCCGCTCGATCAGTATCTTGGGGTCGTCAGAGGGCCTGGCCCGAGCGCTCGTCCCGGTCGCATTCGGCGGGCCGTCCGCGGAGGTGCGATGCGGGGTGGTCATCCGACATCATGGGGCGCCAGTACCCGTGCCGGCGCCCCGACCGGCTTCTGCGGCCACTCGTCCATACCGTCCCAATTCCGGGGCGGGCGGGGTCCCACGGCGCGCGCGGCCCAGCGCCCGCGGCGTGCCACGATCAGCTGCTGGAGCTTCATCATCCCGTAGATGAGCCCTTCGGGGCGCGGCGGGCAGCCCGGCACGTACACGTCGACCGGCATGATCCGGTCGATGCCCTGGACCACCGAGTAGGAGCGCTTGTAGCGGCCCCCCGAGCAGGTGCAGTCGCCCATCGCGACGCACCACTTGGGCTCCGGCATCTGCTCCCAGAGCCGCAGCAGCGGCCCGGCCATCTTGGTGGTCAGCGTGCCGGCCACGATCAGCACGTCCGCCTGGCGGGGACTGGCCCGGAACGGGAACATGCTGAAGCGGTCCATGTCGTTCACCGATGTGGCCGCCGACATCATCTCGATGGCGCAGCACGCGAGGCCCGAGAGCAGGGGCCAGAGGCTGTTGGTACGCAGCAGGTCGAGCAGCACATCGGCCCGCGCGGGCACGATGTCGAGGGCGCCGCTCCAGCGTGCGTTATCCCCCGTCTGCCCGTCGGCCTCGACCTGGTGCAGGTGGGTGATCGCGGGCGGCTGGCCGCCTCCGTAGGCGGCCGGGTTGGAGGACGACCACAGGTCGTTGGGCACGACGATCGGCGGCTCGCCCGCGCCGGGTGCCGCCGCGGGACCTGACCCGGCCGATGCGGGCGGCGCAACCGAGGAGGTGGACAGCGATCGAGGCGGGTTCGGCATGGGACGCGCTCCTCACCGAAATTGTAGAAGATGACCTCCGAATTCGCTCCCGCCGCGCTGTCCGAAGGGTTGCGTGCCCTGCATCGGCGGATCGCCCTCCACCTCCGACAGCGTCATCGAGGCGCGACGTCATCAACCGCCCATCTGAAGTCGCCGCGGAACCGAGGCGGCCAGGCGGACGGTCGTGGCAGGTGATCGCTCGCACGTTAGGGCCGCACGAGGAACGCCGCCAGCACGATCGCCGCCGAGGCGGCGATCTCCACGAGCCCCAGATGAATCGGCCGCAGGCGCCGCGGACCACCGTGGAGGCGCGCCTGCAGCAACGGCAGCACCGCCGCGCGGAGCAGGAGCCCGAGTGCGAGGGCCGCGTAGACTCCGGGCAGCACCCATGCCGCCAGCGCCACCGCTCCGGTGTGGTAGCCGATCGAGACTACGACGAACCCACGGTTGCCCCGCTCGCGGATCATCGAGCGGACCACGAGGATCGCACCCACGAGGTACAGGCCGGCCACCAGGGTGGCCCGCGCGACCGCTGGCCAGGCGACGGGGCCGGCCACCACGGCCGCCGCCGGAACGAGCACGATGGCTTCCGCCGCCTGGGCGAGGCTCGCGACCAGGCTTCGAGGATGACCCGCGAGCGTCACGCCGAGGGTGGCCGCGGCCGCCACAGCCACGACCGCGGCCACCGCCGCAAGGGCAGGGAACGCGAGCAGCAGCAGGCCCCCGGACGCGAGGAAGAGTGCGCCGAAGGTCGCGGCGGGCGCCAGGTACGCTGAGCGGCGGGCCCGGGTCCAGTCGAGGGCGGCGCTCGAGGCCAGGTAGCCGCTGACCGCGGTCACCGCGAGCACCGCTTGCCAGGGGCTCGGCCGGCTGGCGGCGATCCCCAGCACGCACGGGACGGCCAGCATCGCCCAGGCACCGTGCTGCCGGGGCAACCAGTGTGCCCGCTCACGGCGGCCGGCGCGGGCATCCACCACCGTGGCGCTCATGTCCGGACGCCCCAGGTCGCGCGCGCCGTGCCGGGCTCGGGGCTCCCGTCCGCCGCGTCCCCGAGCTCTTGGGCCGCGGCCGCCCGCGAGGGCTGCGGGCGACGCGCCAGCGATCGACGGGCCGTGACCGCGGCCATCGCCGAGGATCCGACGAACGTCAGCAGGGCCAGCTCGTTGAGCAGGCCACCCAGCTGCCAGCCGGCCTGGCTGCCCAGCAGGTCGCCGGCTCCCAGGCGAAGCAGGAGCCCCACCTGGAGCAGCGCCAGGTGCCCGTAGAACCGGGGTCGGTAGGGGAGCGCCACGCGCAGCACGGCCGGGAGGATCACCATGGCGTGTCCGAACACCATCGAGATGACGAAGCCCAGGAAGACCGCGTGGATGCGGGCGTCGTAGGCGGATCCACCGGCCGCGCCGCTCAGCGCCCAGATCAGCCCGCTCAGGCCCAGCCAGGCGAAGCCGCTCAAGAGGCAGACCGCGATGAAGCGGGTCACCCCCGCCACGCGTACCGTCCGTCGGGCGACGTCGTTGCCGCCCAGCCAGAGGGCGGTCCCGACGAAGCCGAGCCCCGCGAGCCGGGTGCCCAGGTCGAGGGACACCGTGGACACGATCGTTCCAAGCACGATCGTCATCACCAGGAGGATGAACGCCCGCCGGGCGCGAGATGTCCTGCGGGCGAGTCGCGAGAGTTCGAGGCGTTCGCCGACGACCGTGAGCACCAGGAAGGCGGCGAGCCAGGGCACCAGGGCGTCGACGTCGAGGCCGTCGAGCCACAGGATGGCGGCCCCGACCCAGGCGGCCGCGCCGATGGCCTGCGTGCCCACGTGGAGGAGCGGTTCGGCGCGGAAGAG
>JAJYMP010000073.1:2434-6833 GCA_021786915.1 Chloroflexota bacterium | reverse complement strand
ATGGAGACCGATGCGTCGAACCTCATTACCCCTCGCGTTGATGGCGAGCCTCAGCGCGCTGTCTCTCGCGGCGGGCTGTTCCGTATGCGTTGGTGAGGGGGACAGCGTGCCGAAGGTCCAGACCATCACCGTCAAGGCGCGTGGCCTCTACGACTCGGGCAACAACCCGTGGACGTTGCCGGATGGGGCGCTCCTGGAGGCGATGAACGTCGAGATCGGGCGGGACAACGCGAGCCATCCGAGGCGGGGCCTTGCGGCGGTCACCAACCCGGCCGCCATGGAGCATCTGTTCCGCTTCGGGACGGCGTTTCTGGGGCATTCCTGGGCATCTTCGTTCCTCTACCGCACCAGCGACCTCGGAACCACATGGACGGCCGGGTCAACGCCTCTGTCCGCCTTCACGGCGGACGGAAGCGGGCGGATGTTTTCGGCTGAGTCGGCCAAGAGCCTGTTCATCGCCTCGTCTGCTGGTGTGATGACCCTGGATACGTTGGCCGGTACTCCGCGCAGGGCGGGTGTAGCGCCGGCCACGGAGATGTCGCTGCAACTGGCAGGAGCCGGCACCGCCGTCCCCAACAACACCCGGGTGGCTTACCGATACGTCTACGGGCGCAAGGACGCGAACGGACGGATCCTGCTGGGCGCCCCCAGCTCTCGGGTCGTTCTGACGAATACCGCCGGGTCTGTTCAGGACGTGATCGTGACCGTCAACATCCCGGCAGAGGTGAATGACGGGACCCACTTCGTTCAGGTCTACCGCACCAGCGCCAGCGTCGATCAGAACACCGACCCGGGGGACGAGTGCTATCTGGTGTACGAGTTCTCGCAGGGGAACGCCGGAATCAACGCGACGAGCACCGTCACGGACTCGACGCCGGATGGGCTTGGCGGCGCGTTGCTCTACACGAGCCCATCGCAGGAAACCATCCTCGCGGGGAACGATCGGCCACCACTCTCCTATGACGTCGCCGAGTACGGCGGGGCGATGTGGTACGGCGACGTCACGTTCCCGGCGCGAGGTACGCTGCACCTTCTCGGCGTCTCGGGGGCCAGTGGACTCGCGAACGGCGACACCATCACGATCAACGGGACGGTGTTCACGGCCACAACCCCGGCCAGCGGTGGGCAGGACGTTGCCCTGAGGCATTTCCTCCTGTCGAATACCCTCGGGGTCGATGGCGACATGCGCGCGACGACCACCAGCCTGGTCGTGGTCGTGAATCGGAACGCGACGCTTGCCAACGTCTTCGCCACGGACATTTCCGAGCCAGCGCCCTCGGGCATCCCCGGCAACATCGCGCTCCAAAACAGGGACCTGACGTCCACTCTCACGGTCACGGTCAGCAGGGCGACGGCATGGAGCCCTTCGGCTGGATTGAGCGTGGCTCCGATTCGTACCCAGAACGGGGTCGTCTACTCGAAGCAGGGTCAGCCGGACGCCATCGCCACGGCCGTCGCCCTGTCGCCGCTCCTCGTGGGCTCCGCGAATCAGCCCGTCATGCGGATCGTTCCGACTCGCAACTCACTGTGGGTGCTCAAGGCGGACGGGATCTGGAGGGTCACCGGAAGCGCCGGCCAGTACGACGTGCAGCCCTTCGACCCGACCACTGCCATCCGAGCTCCGCGAAGCGCCGTCCCGCTCGACAATCAGGTCTACTTCTGGAGTGACCAAGGCATCGTGAGGGTATCCGAAACCGGCGTGGAGCTGGTGTCTCGGCCGATCGAAGCCACGCTCGCCATGTACCAGGAATATGCCTTCGGTAGCGGACGGGCTGTGGCCCGAGAGACGGACCACAAATACATCCTATGGGTCCACAATCCGTCGCTGGCTTCGCCTCTCACTGACCGGGGGTTCGTCTTCGACATCCTCACGCAAGCGTGGACCGAGCGAGACGACGCGAACCCGAACGACGCCCTTGTTGCCCTCCCCACGAACCAAATGTTCCTGCTGAACCAGTACGGCGCGCCGTTTCTGGAGCGCGGATACCGGCCCAGCAATCTCCGACCGGTTTTTGTCGACTCTTCCCAGGCCGTCACTCTTGCCGGTGGAGCCACCAGCATCGGCGGCGGTTCCTACATCGTGCCGCTCTCCGCATCCGCTACCGTCGTCGCCGGGGATCTACTCATCCAGGGCGCGGCTACAGCCACCATCTCGGTGTCGAGCAACGGCTCGATACTGACCGTCCGAGACGTGTCCGGCACCTTCACAGCCGCCACCGCGACCGTCTACGCCTCCTACCCCATGACCGTCACCTACGCGGTCAAGAGCAGCACCCCGGGGACCACGGCGGAGTGGCAGGAGGCCGCGCTTCTCTTCGGCAACGTCGATGGGGACACCGCCACCGTCACGCTCACCGGAGACAGCGGGAGCGATCCGCCGATCAGCATCGACAAGACGGCCAACCCCGGAGAGGCGAGGCAGATCAGGATCTGGCCGGGCCGCGCCTCGGCCTACTCCGGGATCATGAAGCTGAGTTACTCGGAGCGGGTCGGATACGCGACTCGAGCCACGGAGCTGGCCGGCGTGGCGTGGACCGTTCTCCCCGGCGGCGATGGGGTGAGCCGGTGAAGGTCGAACCGCTCAACTTCCGGCGCGAGGACATCTCTGACCTGTCGAAGGGTCAGGACATCGAGCGGCTGTTCCGCGGGCTCAACTCGTTCGGCGCATCGGCCGGGCAAGCGCTCGCTTCGGGGCTCACCTTCACGGACAACATGCAGGCGTTCGTGAAGGAGATCACGGTCGAGCCCGGGTCCAGCGCCGTCACGCTTGCCTCGGTCGGCCTGTGGACCGTCTCGTCAACGGCTCTTCTGGCTCGAAAGGGGAGGGACGGGCGCGTTCAGATCGAGGGCTTCTGCAACCGGAACGCGGCGGTATCGGGATCCACGGTGTGCGTACTGCCAGCAGGCTATCTGCCGAGGCAACAGCGCTCGTTCCCAGCGTCGGCGGATGCGGCCCCATGCAGGATTATCGTCCAGACGAACGGGAACGTTGATGCGATCTGGGGCGCGAACGTACCGACCGTGGCGGGTCTCGACGGGGTGATCTTCACGTCGGCGGATGAGCGCCCAGGGCCGCACCCAGGGTACCCGGTGACGTTCAGCAACGAACTGGCCGGAAAGTCGAAGCCGGTCGGATGCTGGGTTTGGCAGGCCACCGATCTGACCGATCAACGCAAGGCCCCGGTCTGCGCTGGGCCCGTCGCCTGGGAACTCTCGTCGAAGGGTGACCAAATCGTAGTCAGAGACATTGCCAACCTCACCCCGGAGCGGAAATACCGGGTGCGGTTGGTCGTTGTCGCGGGGTGAACCATGGCGTTCGTGAACGATCCAACAGAGGAGGAGCTCCAGCGGGCCTTGGCCATGCAGGGGGCGTCCCCGACCGTATCGAGTGGGCCTGCGGGCGCTCCGGCCGGTGCGGGGGCGCCCTCTGGGCCAGCCGTGCCGCAGGGCTCCGCCCCCACCGCCGCCCCGGGCGCCGAGCAGGGGACCGGCTTCGTCAACCTGGCGCGCTACTTCGACGCCAACGCCGAGGGCGCTGGGAAGATGGCCACCGGCTTGATGAGGCCACTCGAGGTCGACACCAAGGCGATCGGCGACGCTGCGGCAGCGGCAGTCCCAATGCCAACCAGGCCGATCTTCGTAGACGACCCGTCAAACCCGGCCGGAGGAGAGTTCAGTTCCGGGGGGCCGACAGCGGAAGAAATTCAGCTTGCGATGGATGCGCAGTTCGGCACCGATACCGCCGCAGCCAAGGCGATGGCCGAAGAGGCACGCCGAACCGGCATCCGGGATGCCGGGGCCACGCAACTTGAGACGGCTCGAGGCATCGTCAATGACCCGCTGAAGCGCGATGAGGCGATGACCGTTGGAGGCAAAACCCCGTCGGCCTTCGACTCCTACCTGACCGGCGCGGCCATCCAGCCGGCCTACCAGGGCCTTCGGGATTACTACGGGGTCGGGGGTGACCGTGCCGATCCGAGCGCGCCGCCCGACAACTTCACGGGCCGCGGCTATCGTCCGCCGGGGACCCCGGGAGCACTCGCCCACCGTCCCGGGACCGCTCCGCCGGCTGGGTTCTCTCGACCCGGAACCGGTGGGACATGGGCCCCGACCACCCCGCCTCCGCTCACCGCAGCGGCGTCGATGGATCCGCAGCTTCGCAAGAAAAATCAGAACGCGGGGGGCTGGTGATGGCGAACTACGCTGGAGGCGCACAGGGGGCAATCGCAGGGGGTAGCGCTGGCGCCGCGCTGGGACCGTGGGGCATCGCCGGCGGGGCGCTGATCGGGGGCCTCGGGGGCCTGTTCTCCGATGACAACGACGCCGCTGCGATGGCGGCGCTGGCTGGGACCAACGTCGAAGCCAACCCGCTCGATTCCCCCGATCCGGCCGTCAGGAA
>JAJYMP010000073.1:0-2424 GCA_021786915.1 Chloroflexota bacterium | reverse complement strand
ATGTGGGAGAGCGCGAAGGCCGGGGGCATGGACCCGCAGTCGAAGGCGGCCCTCCAGCAGGCTCAGGCTTCGTCTGCGGCGGCGGAGCGGGGCGCACGTGGCGCCATCGTCCAGAACGCTCAGGCGAGGGGCGTCGGGGGCTCTGGCGTCGAATTCGGGGCGGCTCTCGCCAACCAGCAGGGCGCGGCGCAGCGGAACTCCATGGCCGGGACGGCCGCAGCCGGCGACGCCCGCACTCGTGCCCTCCAGGCCATGTATCAGACCGCCTCGGGGAGCGGTCAGGCCCGGGGACAGGATCTCAGCGCGGCCCAGGCCAAGAGTCAGGTCGAGCAGTTCAACGCTCGGCAGCGGCTCGACAAGGCGCGGGCGATGGCGGGGCAGTACGGGCAGCAGGGCCAGCAGCAGCGCGGCGACATCGCCGGGCTCGGGGCCGGGGCCGGGGCGCTGATCGACTACGCCACGCGCAAGAAGCCTGCGGCGGGCGGGTACAGCAACGGCGGGATGGACAACTCCACCTCTGGCGGCTGGTACGACTGACCATGCCCCTCCTCGACCAACAGTTCCCACTCGACCCGGCCCTGATGGACTGGATGGCCAAGCGCAAGGGGCTCCCGGCTCCGGTCGCCGAGCCTCCGGCTGCGCCCCCCGTTGCCCCTCCCGTTCTCGACCCCGAGGTGATGGGGCTCCTCGAGCAGAGCGACGCCCAGGCGCAAGACCAGAACGCCAAGCAGGATCTCCGCGAGGGCGTGGCGCGGAGCATGAACTACTTCCTGGGCCGCCCCGTGAACCCGGAGATGGGGCCGCCGAAGGTCGATGACGCCGTGAAGCGGTACATCATCAACCGGAAGATGGGGGCGCAGCATCCAGCGGATCCGCTTGTTCCGCTTCGGGTACAGGAGATGATGGCGAAGCTGGCCGGCCAGGCCCGCGAGAACGAGGTTGCTCCGCCTGAGTGGGGGGCGGCGCCGGGGATGAACCGAGCCGAGGCTCTCCGGGCCGGGTACGGGCACGCGCCCAAGGTGGATGACGGGAAGATTCCGAAGATTCCGATCACCGACTCCAATGCCAAAGCCCTGTCGGCTCGCGGTATCGATCCGAGCGGGATGGACAACTCCGAAGCGGCCCGGTTGCTGGGTACGCAGCTCATCGGCGGCGGCGGTCTAGACGTTCGCAAGGGCGAGATCGAGCGGGACAAGACCGGTGACCTCCGCATGGGCAGGTACATGGAACTCGGCCCGAAGTCTCCGCTGATCGGCGACGCGGGAGGCAAGAGCAAGTTCATCGACGGCGCAGAGGCGGCCATCGACACGGCCAACAACGCGGAGAAGTTGCGCGGGCTCATCAAGAAGTACGGCCAGGGCCGGAACGTCCCCGAAGCGGCCCGAACGCAGATGAAGCAACTCGTCGCCAACCTTCGGACATCGCTCAAGACCATCATGCAACTCGGCGTCATCGCCGGGCCCGATATGCCGCAGTTCGTGGACCCGCAGATCGCCGATCCGACGCTCATCGAAGCCAACTTCAACAAGTTCTTCGGCGAAATGGGGAAGACGGACTACGACACCCAGCTTCGTGGGTTGACCCACAACTTCCTCGGCAAGACCAAGCGGAAGATGGACCTTCTCGACGTGGTTCCGACCGGGCCCCTGCTCAGGCAGTTCGCCAAGGCGAGGGCCGATGAGCTGTTCATGGCCGGGAAGAGCGCCGCGGAGATCGAGAAGACCCTGGAAGCGGAGGGGTACTAGATGACTCCCGAGGAGCGCAAGGCGCTGGTCGGCGAGGTGGTGGGCGGCGAGGCCGCCCCGGCGCCTGCGGCTGTGTCCAGCGGCGGGCCCGTAGGCCCGGGCGAGTCCGCGGCCCGAGGCGCCCTCCAGGGCCTTAGCGCCGGCTGGGGCGACGAAGCGGCCGGGGCCCTCGCTGCGGCTTTGCCGTTCACGGACCCCGAGGCCGCCAAGGGCGAAACGTTCGGGGAGCGCCGGAAGAACGCGACCGACTTCTACCGGGGACGGAACGCTGCGGCCGAGAAGGAGAACCCGAAGACCTATCTGGGTGGGCAGATCGCCGGTGGTGTGGTGGGGGCCGGCAAGGTGGGCTCCGGCGTCGGGGCTGTTCTGAAGTCCGCCGGGACGGGCCTTGCGGCCGGTTCCGGCTACTCGGAGGCGGATGAAGCAATCGGACTCCTACGCGATACTGCTCTCGGCGGCGCTCTCGGCCTTGGTGGGCACGCCCTGGGCTCGGCGGCAGGGAAGGTCTTTGGCTGGGTGGCTGGGAAGGGCCGTGCTCTCGCTGGCGCGGCACGCGGGAAGGCTGCATCGCAGGCTGCTGAGGAGGTAGCCGCCCAGGTCGCGTCGGCTCGCGGCCAGCTCGGCGCCGAAACTCAAAAGGGTTCTCGCTACGTCGAGAACCTGATGCGTCTGCACGACG
>JAJYMP010000077.1 GCA_021786915.1 Chloroflexota bacterium | reverse complement strand
AGCTCGTCGGCGTGGAGGCGGCCCGCGAGGCCGTAGCCCATCGCGGACCGCAGGATCCGCCGGCTCTGGTCGGCGGTGAACACGCCCCGCTCGCAGAACACGTCGCACGATCGGGCGCGGCCCTGCGCCACGACGCCCGGCAGCTGCTCCTCGATCACGTGGCGGACGTAGGCCTCGGTGCCGTCCGGGCGGGCGCGGTACTCGGGCGGCACGGCGTGGGCGCCCAAGAATGTCGGCACCACCTCGACCGGGCCCTCGCGGCCCAGCCGGTGGGCAACCTCGAGGAGCCGCAGCTCGGTCGCCAGGTCGAGGCCGTAGCCGGACTTCGCCTCGACGGTGGTCACGCCGTGGCGGAGCATCTCGTCGAGCCAGCGGCGGCCGTGGGCGGCCAGCGTCTCCTCGTCCGCGGCCCGCGTGGCGGCCACCGTGGACAGGATCCCGCCGCCGGCCTGGAGGATCTCGAGGTAACCCGCCCCCTGCTGCCGGAGGACCAGCTCGCGCTCCCGGGTGCCGGCGAAGAGCAGGTGCGTGTGCGGGTCCACGAGCCCCGGCGTGACCACGCCGCCGTCGGCGTCGAGTCGGGCGAAACGAGCCAAGCTGTAGCCATTGGCCTCGAGCCCGGCCTCCACCCCGTCGCGCGGACCGACGGCGACGACGCGGCCCTCCCAGCACGCGATGACCGGCGCCGCAGGCGAACCGGGACCGCCGACCGGCTCCGCGTCCAGCAGCCCGAGGTCGCCCTGCGTCGAGCCGCGCCGCAGGCCGCCTGCGAGGGTGGCGATCTGCGAGGCCCCGTGGATGAGGAGCCCGGGCGCGTCGCTCTGGCTCCGGCCGCCCTCGATCAGCCGCAGGCTCACGGGCGGCCGCGGGCGTCGGCGAGGCGCAGCTCGAGGGCCATCAGCGGGGAGTAGTCGCGCAGCCGGATGGCATCGGCAGCCGCGGCGAGGCGGATCTCGACCGGCGCTTCCACGGCGGCGCCGGCGTGGTCGGCCACGTCGAGCAGGGCGGCGAGCGGCGCGAGGCCGATGAGCTCGGACTCCGCGAGCGCCACGCCGTCCTCGGCGGCCAGCTCCCCGACCGCCTCCCACGCGCGCCACAGCGGCATCACGGCGAAGTCGAGCAGGTTCATCGAGACCTGGGCGCGAACCGGGTGGCCGCGCTCGGGCTCCTCGACCCGGAAGCCGTTCGCCTGGACCCGGGGCAGGCCGCCGCCCGACTCGCGCACGCGGCGAGCGATCCGCTTGGCCAGCTCCACGTCCTCCGAGGCGAGGTTGATGTTCCACGCGATGAGGAACGGCCGGGCGCCCACGGCCATCGCCCCGGCGCGGGGATGGGTCCGCGCCGGGCCGAAGTCCGGCTGGCGCCCGTTGTGGGCGATCTCGACCTTCAGCCCCTCGTACTGGCCGCGACGGATGTCGGCGAGCTTCACCCGGTCCGCGCGGGTGGCCGCGGCTGCGTACAGGTAGACGGGCAGGTCGTAGCGCGTGGCGATCCGCTGGCCGAAGCCGCGGGCGAGCTCGACGCAGTCGTCGAGGGTGGTGTCGCCGAGGGGCACGAACGGGACCACGTCCACGGCGCCGATCCGCGGATGCTCGCCCAACTGCGCGTCCATGTCGATCTCGTCGATCGCGGAGGCGACGAGCCGCTCCAGCCCGGCAGTGACGGCCTCGTGCTCGCCGGCGACGGTGAACACGGAGCGGTTGTGGCTCGCATCCGAGGTCCGGTCGAGCAGGTACACGCCGGGCACAGAGGTGAGTGCACTGGCCAGCCGCTCGACCACGTCGAGGCGACGGCCCTCGGAGATGTTGGGGACGCTTTCGACCAGCATGGCGCCGATGCTACAGGTCCGCGTGGGCGGTCGCGGGCCTCGTGCGCAGGGGTCGAGGGGCCGCCGACGGCCGCGTCCGCTACCGTCCGCATGTCCCGTTCCCCGGGGCCCCTTCGCGCCGGTGCCGGCGAGGTGGTCGACTTCGCGGGCGGGCTGCAGGAGCTCGACCCGCGTTGGCGGTCCGTCCGGCCGGGGGATTCGGGCCGATGCGACGGGGGCCAGACCTTGACGCGGGCGGCTACTGTCGGGGGCATGTGCTGCGTCCCTCCCGGCCGGGCCGGCCGCTATCCCGCCGCCCGTTGAGCCGCCGCCCCGCCGCCCGGGCCCTCGCTGCCCTGCTCGCGCTGGCGATTGCCGGCTGCGCCCAGGAGCCTCCTGCTCCGCCGGCGGCCGCGGCAGCGCCACCGCAGGTCGCGGCGATCGACCCGACCGCGAATCCGTCCGCGACATTGTCGACGACGCCGAAACAGCCTCCCTCGCTCTACGCAGCGCCTGCCACGACATTGACGGCGACGCCCGCGCCCCGCCCGACGCCCGCGCCGACCCCGCGCCCCACCCCCGTTCCCACGCCGCGCCCCACCCCAATTCCCACGCCCAAGCCCACGCCAAAGCCGACGCCCGACCCGCGGGCGAGCGTGGTCACGAGCCTGAACGTTCCGTTCACGCCCGCCGTGCCCTGCGTCGAGCCCGGCGGCTCGACCTGCCGGCTCGCGATGGACATCGTCCGGCCGTCCGGCGGGGGACCGTGGCCGACGCTCGTGCTGTTCCGCGGCGGGCCGTCGGCCCCGACCGGCGGCGACTACCTGCTCGCCTTCGCGACCTCGCTCGCCCACGCCGGGGCCGTCGTCATGGTGGCCGACTGGCGCCAGGCGACCGCGTACGGCGGGGGCTGGGCGACCTCGTTCCAGGACGCAGCGTGCGCCGTCGGCGTCGCCCGGACGACCGCGTCCCGGTACGGCGGCCGGGCGGACAACGTGACGGCCGTCGGGCACTCGCTCGGCGGCTGGGCGGCAGCCGTCATCGGCCTCACGCCGACGGCATTCAAGCCCAGGGCCGGCACGTGCGACGCGACGGCGGGCTCGCTCCGGCCCGATGCCGTCGTCGACATCGACGGTGCGACCGACGAGCCGGTGGACATGGAGGACGGCGTCGCGTACGTCACCGCGTTCTTCGGCGGGACGCCCGCGCAGGAGCCCGCCGCGTACGCGTCTGCCGAGGCGCTCCAGATCATCAAGCGCTACCCGGCCGGCGACGACCCGATCCCGTTCCTCCTCGTCCACGGGACGACCGACACGGTCGTCGTGCCGTCGGTGTCGAGCGGGCTGCACACCGCGCTCCAGGCGGCCGGCTACCCGAACCGGCTCCTGTGGGTCAGCGGGGGGCACGGGGCGGCGCTCACGAACGGCACCGTCGTCTCGGCGATCATGACCCTCGCGCGCTGAGGCGCGTCCGCCCGGTGCCCGGTGCCCGGGCCCCCGCTTGCGGAGCGGCGGCGCGCGATCAGTCGCCCAGCATCGGGATGCGGATGCCCCGCTCCCGGGCCACCTCGGCCGCGCGCTCGTACCCCGCGTCGACGTGCCGGACGACGCCCATGCCGGGATCGGTCGTCAGCACGCGCTCGAGCTTTCGGGCCGCCAGCTCCGTGCCGTCGGCCACCACGACCATGCCCGCGTGCTGGCTGTACCCGATGCCGACGCCGCCGCCGTGGTGGATCGACACCCAGGTCGCGCCGGCGGCGGTGTTGACGAGCGCGTTGAGCAGCGGCCAGTCGGCCACCGCGTCCGAGCCGTCGGCCATCGCCTCGGTCTCCCGGTTCGGCGACGCCACCGAGCCCGCGTCGAGGTGGTCGCGGCCGATGACGATCGGCGCGCTGATCTCGCCGCCGGCGACGAGCCGGTTGAACTCGAGCCCGGCGCGCGCGCGCTCGCCGTAGCCCAGCCAGCAGATCCGCGCCGGCAGCCCCTGGAACGGCACTCGGGCCTCGGCCATCTCGATCCAGCGCCGCAGGCCGGCGTCGTCGGGGAACAGCTCGAGGATCGCGCGGTCGGTCCGCAGGATGTCGGCCGGGTCGCCCGAGAGCGCCGCCCAGCGGAACGGCCCGCGCCCCTCGCAGAACTGGGGCCGGATGAACGCGGGCACGAAGCCCGGGTAGGCGAACGCGTTCTCGACGCCCGCCTCCTGGGCCTGGGCGCGCAGGTTGTTGCCGTAGTCGAAGGCGACCGCCCCCGCGGCCCTGAACGCGAGGATCGCGCGCACGTGGGCCGCCATCGAGGCCCTGGAGCGCGCCTCGTAGACGTCGGGCTGCGTCTCGCGCAGGATCGCGGCGTCGGCCAGCGAGATCTCGGCCGGGACGTAGCCGGCCAGCGCATCGTGCGCGGAGGTCTGGTCGGTGACGACGTCGAAGCGCTCGCCCGCCCTGGCCCAGGCGGGCTCGACCTCGGCGGCGTTGCCCACCAGCGCGACCGAGAGCGCGCGGCCCTGCGCGGCGGCCCCGCGGGCGAGCCGGAGCGCCTCGTCGGGGTCGCGCGTCAGCCGGTCGACGTAGCCGGTCTCGTGGCGCCGGGCGGCGCGCCGCTCGTCGACCTCGATCGCGATGCACGCGCCCTCGTTCATCGTCACCGCGAGCGGCTGGGCGCCGCCCATCCCGCCCAGGCCCGCGGTCAGCGTGACGGTCCCGCGCAGCGTCCCGCCGAAGTGCTGGCGCGCGCACTCCGCGAACGTCTCGTAGGTGCCCTGGAGGATCCCCTGGGTCCCGATGTAGATCCAGGAGCCGGCGGTCATCTGGCCGTACATCATCAGGCCGCGCCGCTCGAGGTCGCGGAAGTGCTCCCAGTTGGCCCACTTGCCGACCAGGTTCGAGTTGGCGATCAGCACGCGCGGGGCCCACTCGTGGGTCCGGAACACGGCCACGGGCTTGCCGCTCTGGACCAGGAGCGTCTCGTCGTCGGCCAGGGCCCGCAGCTCGCGGACGATGGCGTCGAACGCCTCCCAGCTCCGCGCGGCGCGGCCGGTGCCGCCGTACACGACCAGCGCGTCGGGGTTCTCGGCCACCTCGGGGTCGAGGTTGTTCATGAGCATCCGCAGCACGGCCTCCTGCTGCCAGCCGCGGGTGGAGAGAGTGGTGCCGCGCGGGGCGCGGACGGGTCGCGGGCCGGACGGGGCGGTGCCGGTGGTCTCGGTGCTCATGGCGCCGGAGTCTAGCGCTCCGGCTGGCCGCGATGGACCTGGCCGCGCCGCCCGCGAGCGTGACGCGGCCATCCTTCGCCATCCGCGTCCGGGGCCGCTGCCGAGTCGCCCGAGCCCGCCCTCCTCAGCCGCCGATTCCGCCCATGAGCTGGGCGCCGAAGTCCTGCAGGCCCGTGGAGAACAGGGAGACGATCACCCCCTGGCTCGCCAGGTACGTGTGGTAGACGCGGAGGCCGCCACCGCACGAGGTCACGTAGGTCGTCCGGCCCGCGAGCGTCTGCTCCGCGTGGGCGGCCACGCCGCTCGACGCGGCGCAGGCCCCCTGGTCGTAGCTGGAGCGCCAGTCGGCGAACATCTTGCCCGAGTACACGCCCGGCCGTACGTGGGCGATGACGCCCGACGCGAGGTCGCCGCCCGAGACCGCGATCGGGAATACCGCGCGGTCGATGCTGGCCACGAACGACGGATCCTTGACCGCCTCCCCGAACGACTCCGGCTCCTGGTTGACGGGAGCACCGCCGACGGACGAGGGCAGGATGGCCATCAGCGTGGGGTCGAGCGCGACCGACGCGCCGGACGGCATCGGGATGGTGCGCTCGGGGGTGGCCGGCGTTGTCGGCGGGACAGGGGTTGGCGTGGCGGGGATCGGCACCGGCAGGAGCGAGGCGTCCTGGGCGCCACAGCCGCCGAGCAGGAGCGCCGCGCCGAGCGCGCCGGTGGCGAGCGCCGGGCCGACCCTCACACGAGCTCCCGCCGCAGGACCGGGAAACGCTCGTCGGGCGCGGCCACCACGAACCCGAGCTTCGTCCAGAACCCCGGCTGCGCCGCGCTCGTCGCGTTCGGCTTCGCGCCCACCTCCGGATACGCCTCGACGGCCGAGAACCCGCGCCCCGCGAGATCGTCGCAGACCGCCTCGACCAGCGCGGCCGCCAACCCGCGCTCGCGCCCCGCCGTCGTCGTGGCGATGCACGTGATCACCGCGGGCAGCGGGGAGGCGGGCAGCTTCGGGTACAGGTCTCGGGTCTGCAGCGCCCGCGGGTAGGCGGACAGGGGGCCGAACTGGATGTAGGCCGCGGGCTCGTCGTCCTCGAGCAGCACCTTCGCGTAGGAGCCGAACACCGTGAGCCCGCGGCCGAGGAGCCGGAGCTTGGTCGGCGCGTCCCCGGCGACGGCCGGCCCGGCCTTGGGGGGCGGGGCGAAGGGGTTCGGGGCGGGCGCGTCGTCGTCGGTCGCGAACGGGTTGAACACGGGCCCCCTCGACGCCGAGGCGAAGGGGTTGAACGCGGGCTCGTCAGCGTCCCCGAACGGGTTGCGCGGTCTGGGCTTGGCCGTGGGGGCGGCGGGCGGCGCATGCAGCCAGTTCAGGCGGGCCGCCTTCGACCCCCGGTCCCCGTCCTCCCAGTAGTCGCAGGTGCGATGGTCGAACCCCGGGTCCGCGCAGGGCGGCACGAGCGCGAAGGTCGCCTCGTCGGTCACGTCCACGATGCGGATGGCCATGGCGCGAGTGTAGGATGCCGCGAAGGTCCTGCGACGCGCCCTACGCGACCAGCGCCGCCAGCGCCCCGGAGCGGACCACCCGCAGCGAGGCGGCCATGTCGGGCCCGGGCTCGCGGTCGCCGACGAGCGGCGGCACCACCTCCCGAACGAGCGCCAGGGCCTCGGCCACGCCCGCACCCGGCTGCGGCGCGCCGGTGCCCATCGCCGCCCGCCGGAGCTCGAGCGCCTGCGCAGCGGCGAGCACCTCGATCGCGAGGATCTGCTCCACGTGGGCGAGCACGGTGCGCGCGTGGCGCGCCGCCCCGGCTCCCATCGAGACGTGG
>JAJYMP010000107.1 GCA_021786915.1 Chloroflexota bacterium | reverse complement strand
ACTCGGGGCCGGGGCGTGGCGGAGCGGGAGCGCGGCCGCGACTCGGGGCCGGGGCGTGGCGGAGCGGGAGCGCGGCCGCGACTCGGGGCCGGGGCGTGGCGGAGCGGGAGCGCGGCCGCGACTCGGGGCCGGGGCGTGGCGGAGCGGGAGCGCGGCCGCGCTCGTGCCCTCCCGGTCCCCTGTCGTCAGGTGATCTCATGTTCGACCGGAACCCACATCGACGGACGGTGGCGCCGAAGGCGAGGGCTGCGATGGCGGAGACCCGGAGCACTTCCGCGGCGCCCGGGTCGTGCGGGAACGTACCAGACCCGGCCATTGGGCTGTCGAACCCGACGTCGACCACATCGATGGCGATGACATCCCGGGTGATGGCCACGACCATGCCAACCTGCCCATTCTCGGTCGTCATGTGGGTGGTCGAGGGGAGCGTCAGGATGGTCGAGGGGAGCGTCAGGATGTACGCGCCGGGTGACGCCTGGCCGACGTGCGGCGGCCCGACCGTCGACCGCCGCACTCGCCACCACCGGTCCTCGTCAGGGTCCGATCGCCGCCTGAGTCGACGACGAGGGCGGACGACCCGATGGCGAGCACGTCGGGCACCTCCATCCGATTGACGATCCGCAGCGTTCCGGGCCCGGCACAGGGCGCGACAAACAGGCTCAGGGCGACGCATACGACGACGGTCCGGGCGCCACCCCGCCGGACGCCCATCCATCCTGCGGGCCCTTCCACGGACCCAGAGGCATAACGTGAACGAATGCCGCACCTCGCGCCATCAGATGGGGCATGGTGTGGCTGTACGGGAGCGCGAGCATGAGGGGGACGGCAGTGGCCCTGGGGGAGCCGGCTGGAGCGGAACGCGGGCTGACGGCCGATGAGGCGTTCGCTGCGCTGACCCGGCGCCACGTGGATGCCGCGTTTCGCCTGGCCTGGGCCATCCTGGGCTCGACCGCCGATGCCGAGGACGCGGTCCAGGACGCCTTGTCGCTCGCCCGGCGCAAGCGATCGTCCCTCCGCGACCCCGACCGCTTCGACGCCTGGTTCGCCAGGATCCTCGTCAATGTCTGTCGGGAGCGCCTGCGGGCGCGGGCGCGCAGCCGGGTTCGCGAGGTCGCCGTCGTGACCGAGCCCGATACTGGCGGGCGGCCCGACACCCCCGGCCCCGACATCGGCCTGCGCGGCATCGTCGGCGACGCCCTCGCCGGCCTCGACCCCGACCACCGCATCGTCGTCGTGCTGCGCTACTGGGCCGACCTGACCGTCGACGAGATCGCCGATCGCGTCGGGATCCCGTCCGGCACCGTGAAGTCCCGCCTCCACTATGCGCTCCGCGCGCTCGCTCCCTCGCTGGAGGACGTCCGATGACGGCGAACGAGCCGATGACCCCGCAGGAGCGGGCGCTTCGCGACCGCCTCCACGCCCAACTGATCCCGCCGTCAACACCGGATCGGCTCCACTTGGCCGTCGACGCGATTGCCGAGGACGCGATGCGCCCCGCCAGGCGCGGCGAGCGGCGGCCCCTGCGCGCGCCGTCGTTCGAGCGGCCACTTCCTCGGCTGCGCGCCGCCTTTGCCATGGCCGCCGTCGTTGTGCTCGTCGCGGCTGCTCTCGCCGCCGGCCTAGGCTTTCAGGGGCAGCCCAGCGTCGCGGCAACGCCCCTCCCGCCCCTGCCGTCAAGAGCGCCGGACCCCGTGACCGTCGACGCCGGCGCCTGGGTGAGCCCCGACGTCGCGTGGGTCAAGGACACCAGCAACCGCGTCTACCTGACCAGCGACGGCGGGATGTCCTGGTCGCCGCCGCGGCTGCTCCCGCAGATCTACCTGCGCGGGCTCGCGTTCCGCGACGCCTCGAACGGCTGGGCGATCTTCGCTCCGCAGCAGGTGGCCGAGGCACCCGTCGACGTCTACCTGACCCACGACGGCGGCCGGTCCTGGTCCAAGACGACGCTCGGCACGATCCCCTCGGCGCCCGAGGGTCACAGGCTCGACTTCACCCTCCACTTCAGCGATGCGCAGCACGGGGTGGCGCTCGCCGGCGACTACCTCGAGCCCGGGGGCGCCGACACGGATTTCATCCCCGTCACCTGCCTCGGCTGGACGACCGACGACGGCGGCAGCACGTGGCGACCGATCCCGGACGCGCCGTGCTGGCGGCGCGACTGGTGGGCGTCGGCCGATGTGGGGCTCCTCCTCGATGTCGAGATCGGCAGCCCCGCGACATGGCTCACCCGCGACGGCGGCCAAACCTGGACCAAGGGCACGCTCCCGAGCGAGGCGCCCTCGACGGCGGTGCTCCTGTTTACGCTCGCGAGCGACGGCACGCCGCAACTCGTGACGTCGCCGGGCTGGACGAGCATGGACGTGCGCACGACGCGGCCCGGGACCGTGCTCGAGTCCCATGACGACGGCCGAAGCTGGGCGGCGGTCCGCGAGGTGGCGCCGCCAGGTGACGGGGCCGGGGCGGGGAGCGCAGGATCCGTCGTCCTCGGCCCCGACGACTGGCTGATCACGTGGATGCGCGATCCTGCGTCCGCGCGCACGGTCTACGAGACGCGGGACGGCGGCCGGACCTGGCGCGAGGTCGTGACGCTGCCCGGCGCCGTGCTGTCAGCGCACTGGCTCGATCGCCTCCATGGGATGGCTGATGCGCTGGACAACAGCGGATGCTCGCTGCCGGAGGCGTCGCCATGCAACGTCGGGTCGTTCCTGCTGACCAATGACGGCGGGGCGACCTGGCACGGGCTGCCGATCGAGGACCTCGTGTTCGCTCCGCGGCCGACCGATGCCCCGTCAATGCCTGCCCCGTCGCCGACCTCGGTTCCGTCGATGTCGGTGCAGGTGCGGTACAGCGAGCGGGATCTGCTGGCGCTCCAGGACCGGTTGACGGCTGACTTCGGGGCTGGCCAGCCTGCCTGGCTCCGGGCCATCCCGGCCAAGGTCATGGGCTTCGGGGAGGACGTCGAGCACAACTGCGTGTCCATCGACGTGTCGAGTGCGAATCCGGCCGCCGCTGCACTTGTGCTCGCCCACTACGGCGTCCCCGCCGGCATGCTGTGCGTCAGTTCGGACGGGACGGGCGTGGAGCTGATGCCGCGGGGCTGGGTGGACGTGTCCGTCAAGGTCGCCAGCGGCGTGAGTGCGCCCCAGAACGGCTGGAGTATTGAGATGGCTCCGGACGGCACGGGCCGCTGGGGCGGCGGCGATATCGGGTTCGGGGTGCTACCGGGCATGACCTCCGCGGTTCCGGCCACGAAGGGCGGCTGGACCGTGGAGGTGCTCGACGAGGGCTTCGCCGTGGTCGGCAGCGGACACGTGACGATCGTGGCCGCGAAGCACGTGCCGCTGGTGATCACCGTCAAGTAGGGGGCACCGGGCAACGCCGGACAGTCTCGCGCGTCATGTCTCGTGCCACCGCCCGACAGCGGTGGACCGGCACCGCTAGGATCAACCGATGGGCACCCTGCTCGACCTGCTCGAGACGACGGCCGAGCGCAACGGACCTCGCAACGCACTGGGCCTTCGGCGTGACGACGGCACGACGTGGCACTGGACGTACGCGGAGCTGCTGCGCCGGAGCCGTATGGCCGCCTGGCGGCTGCGCGCGCTGGGCCTGCAGCCGGGCGATCGCATCCTGACGTGGTCGCCCTCGACGCCCGCGCTGCCGGCCGTCTACTTCGGCGCGATGCACGCGCGGCTCGTCTACGTGCCGCTCGATGCGCGGATGGCGCCCGACACGATCGCGCGGATCGTGGAGCGAAGCGGCGCCCGCCGGCTGATCCTGGGCACGGGGCGCGACGCGCCGGATCCCGCCGAGGTGGGGCTGGAGCGCTTCCCCACGACACTGGTCGAGGACCTCACGGCGGAGCCAGACGCCACCTTCCCGGCCGACTGGGAGGCGCAGCTGGCCGCCTGGCCGCGACCCGCCGACGACGAGCTGTTCGAGCTGATCTTCACCTCGGGCACGACCGGCAACCCCAAGGGCGTGATGCTCGCGCACGACAACGTGCTCGCCGGCGTGGCGTCGTTCCACCGGATCATCAACCCGATGGAGCATCGCCTGGTCTCGCTGCTCCCCCTCTCGCACCTGCTCGAGCAGGCGGTGTGCCTGTTCTACGCGCTCGAGGTGGGCGCGGACATCCTGTACGTCCGCAGCCGCAACCCCCGGGTGATTTTCACCGCGCTAGCAGAGCATCGTGTTACCACGATGCTGCTGGTCCCCCAGGTGCTCGACGTGTTCTGGAGCGCGATCGAGCGCGAGGTGGAGAAGCAGGGCAAGACCGCCCAGTTCAATCGGCTTCGGTCGATCGCACGCCACCTCCCGATGCCGATGCGGCGACTGCTCTTCCGGAGCGTCCACGCCCAGCTGGGCGGCGGCCTTCGGCTGTTCGCGACCGCCGGCGCCTTCCTCCCGCCCGCGCTCCAGCAGGGGTGGGAGGACCTCGGCGTCATCGTCCTCCAGGGCTACGGGGCCACCGAGACCGCGGCGGGCTCGTGCACCACGATGAACGACCACCCACTCGGCTGCGTCGGCTGGCCGCCCGCGCCGGTCGAGATGCGCATCGCCGAGGACGGGGAGATCCTGTTCGCCGGGCCGAGCCTGTTCAAGGGCTACTGGGAAGACCCGGCGACCACCGCGGAGGCGTTCACCAGCGATGGCTGGTACCGCTCCGGCGACCTCGGCGCGCTCGACGAGCGCAAGCGGCTCCACCTCCACGGCCGCAAGAAGGACATCATCGTCCTGCCCAACGGGTTCAACGTCTTCCCCGAGGACATCGAGAACGCGCTGCGCGTCGTCGGCATCCGCGATTCGGTGGCCATCGAGACGCGGCCCGGGCGCATCGAGGCCGTGGTCCTGGCGCCCGCGACCCACGGCCTGCCCGGGGACCCGGGGGCCACGCCCGCCATCAACGGCCACGCCCCTGAGGAGATCCGCGGCGCCATCGACGCGGCCGTCCGCGCCGCGAACGCGAGCCTCGGGCCCAACCAGCGGATC
Organism: Chloroflexota bacterium; assembly: GCA_021786915.1. Next base: position 1,844 of record JAJYMP010000107.1, on the reverse strand, counting down.
GCTGGCTGGCGCCTGTGGCCCGACGCCGACTTCCCGCGCACCCACACCTTCAAGGTCCGCCGCGACCGGGTGCGGGCGTGGGCGGCCGTGAGCCAGGACCCGCCGACGACGCAGCGCGGCGCGGGCTGACGCTGCGCGGGTTCGCCCCGCCGGCCGCCGCCCAGGTCCTGCCGAGTCACGTCAGACTCGGTTCGGCCGATCACGTGCGTGCGGCCCGGCGCGAAACCTCGATTCACCACGGCGGGCACGCTCGAGTCTTCCCGAAATGAGTCCAAGCTGACTCAGCCAGCACGGGGGACCATCCGGCGCCGGAACCAGCGGCCGTGCCTACTGGCCGGTGAGCGGATCCCCCAGCCCCGCGAGCACGGACGCCAGGCGCGCCATCTCGGGGTCGGGCGAGACCGTCGGCGACCAGGGGAAGAAGATGAGCGTCGTCCCCATGCGGCGGAGCACGAACTGGGCGTCGGCGGGGTAGGCGATGGCACCCGTCCCCGTGTGCAGGTACGCCCAGAAGTCGCGGCCCGCCGCGTCGGCCGCGTTCGCGTCGGCGAACTCGTAGATCACGACGATGCCGTGCTGCGGGTCCGACGGGATGACCGCCTGGATCAGGCGTCGCGGCGTGCCGAGGAGCGTCGGCGTCTCGCCGGTGCGGAACGGCGTGCTCGGGTCCTGCACCTGGAACGAGGCGGCCTGGAGCGCGAGCGCGACGCGGTCATGGGTCAGGGCCGCCGCCGAACCCGCGGGCCCGGGCGACGTGTTCACGCCCGGCACCAGGACGTTGACCCCGACGCCGAGCACCTCGAGCAGGATGACGACGACCCCGGCGAGGATGCCGAGCCCGCCGAGCAGCGCGAACCAGACCGGCGGCCCTGGGCGACGGCTCGACGACGGGGTGGACGGTGCCGGCGAGGCCGACGAAGACGACGAGGCCGACGAAGACGACGAGGCCGACGAAGACGACGAGGCCGACGAGGCCGACGCCGACGGCGGCGGAGATGCGCCGGTCATCCCGGAGGCCAGTGCATCGACCGCCCGCCGAGGAGGTGCATGTGCAGGTGCGGGACGGTCTGCCCGCCGTCCGGCCCCACATTGCTCACGAGACGCCAGCCGCGCTCGAGCCCGTCCTGCTGCGCGATCTCCGCAGCCACCGAGAACAGCCGGCCCAGCAAGGGCGCATCAGCCTCGGTGAGCTCCGCCGCGGACGTGATGTGCGCCACCGGCAGCACGAGCGCGTGCGTGGGCGCCTGGGGGTTGATGTCGCGGATGGCGAACACCAAGTCGTCCTCGTGGACCTTCGCCACGGGGATCTCGCCGGAGGCCATCCGGCAGAACAGGCAGTCAGCTGTCATCCCGGTCAACTCCACGCTGTGCGTCCTGTCGCCTGTGGTTGCTCAGGGTATGCGAGACGCCAGGGATGCGCGGGGCCGGCACACCCTTGGACCCCCCACTCAGCCTACGCCTCGGTCACCAGCGGCGGGGTCGGGGGCGCCCCCAGCAGCCCCTCGAGCGGCGCCCGCCCCGCCTCCGTGCTGAACACCGTGAGCCGGTCGCCGGCGCGCAGCACGGCATCGCCCCGGGGCACGATGGTCTTGCCGTCGCGGTTGATCGAGACCAGGACCGTGTCGCGGGGCCAGCCGGCGGCGGCGACGGTCACGCCGTCGAGCGGCGAGCCCACCGGCAGATCTGCCTCCACCAGCGCTCCGCTGGACGCAACCGCCCGGACCCGCCGCACGTTGGCCGCCAGCGCCCCCCGGTACGCCGCCATGACGTCGCCCGTGGAGAGGAACCCGGCCAGGCCGGCGGGCGACCCCACCGGCACCCAGCTGCGGTGGCCGTCGGCCAGA
>JAJYMP010000293.1 GCA_021786915.1 Chloroflexota bacterium | reverse complement strand
CCCGCCTCGACCAGGTCCACCACGGCGTCGGTGAACATCTCGGTGTGGATGCCCAGGTCCCGCTTGTGGGTCAGGAGCTCGGCGGTGGCGGCGGGGATGGCGCCGATCCCCAACTGGAGCGTCGCGCCGTCGGGGATCAGGTCCGCGATGAACCCGCCGATCCGGCGCTCGACCTCACCGATCTGGGGGCGGTTCACCTCGTACGGGGGCTGGTCGACCTCGCAAGCGATGTCGATGTCGCTGATGTGGACGAACGACTCGCCGAGCGTTCGGGGCATCGACGGGTTGAGCTGCGCGATGACGGTCCTCGCGGCGCCGATCGCGGCGTGCATCGCCTCCACCGACACGCCCAGCGAGCAGAAGCCGTGAGCGTCCGGAGGGCTCACGTTCATGAACACCGCGTCGAGCGGTAGCGCACGCGACGAGAACAGGGCGGGCACGTCGGACAGGAACACCGGCACGAAGTCCGCGCGCCCCTCGTTGACGGCGGCCCGGGCGTTGGGCCCGATGAACAGGGCCCGGTGCCGGAAGTGGGGCGCCATCTCCGGGGCCATGTGGGGACCTGGGCCCTCGGTGTGGAGGTGGACGATCGAGACGCCGGACAGCTCCGGCGCCCGCGCGACGAGCGCGTCGAGCAGGAACGACGGCACCGCGGCGGCGCACTGGATGTAGACCTGGTCGCGCGACTTGATGCCCGCGACCGCTTCCTCGGGCGACACGATACGCATGGCGGCAGTCTTGCAGGCGACCCGGTGGGTTGGTGCGGCCGGATGGCCCGCAGCGGCGGGACCCCGGGCCCGACGGTGACCCGGTGCCGCGCGGCCGAGGGTCCGGCCAGCCAGCCGTCGGCGCGGGGGTCAGCCCGCGGGGCGCAGCTCGAAGGCTGGGCCTGCGCCGAGGCCCTCGGCGGGGGTCCCGTACTTGAGGATCAGCTCCCGGACGGCTGCCGCCTGCTCCGCGACGTCGAGCTCGCGCGCGATCGCCGTCCAGGTGTCGTCGCCCAGGGTCACCCTGCAGACCGGGTCGGCCATGAGGTTGAGGGCCCAGCCCGCACGGGGCGAGCCGGCCGCGACCCGCAGGGAGCGGTCCGGCCGCTCCACGAACCCCACGGTGGCTCGCGCAACCCGGCCGCTGATCCGGCCGCGCGTCTCGATGCGGACGACCCGACCCCAGGCGACGAGGTCATCCTCCACGGGCCTGACCAGACGTGCTCGCGGGACGCGGTGCGGGAGCGAGGAGCGGGTCTACGCTCCGCCGCGATCGAGGCGGTGCTTGGCGACGAAGGCAGCAGCCTGGGCGCGCCGCTCGAGGTTGAGCTTCGAGAGGATCGAGCTGACGTAGTTCTTCACGGTCTTGTCCGACAGGAAGACCTCCGAGGCGATCTCCTTGTTGGTCTTGCCCTCGGCGACGAGCAGCAGGATCCGCTGCTCCTGCGCGGTGAGCTGGGCCATCTCGTCGGTGTAGGCGCCTGTGGCGATCCGGCGAACCCGCTCGAGGACCTTCTCGGTGACGGCCGGGTCGAGCAGGGACTCGCCACGGCCGACGGACTCGAGCGCGGCCACGAGGTCTCGGGCGCGGATCTGCTTGAGCAGGTAGCCCGATGCCCCGGCGACGATCGCCGACAGGACGGCCTCTTCGTCGGGGTACGAGGTGAGCATGACGACACGCGTGGCGGGCAGCTCGGCGCGGATCTCCCGGCAGGCCTCGATGCCGGAGCCGTCGGGGAGGCGGACGTCCATCACCACGATGTCGGGCTGGAAGCGACGAGCCTGCTCGATGGACTCGGCGGCAGAACCGGCCTCGGCGACGACCTGGAACCCCTCACGGCGGTCAAGGAGCGCCACCAGGCCCTGTCGCACGACCTCATGGTCGTCAACGACCAGCAGGCGCAGTGGGCGTGAGCTCAGATCAGTCACGGTTGGTTGTCTCCGGCCCGGGAGGGGGGACGCTCCCCAGTGCTGCGCTGGGCGATGCAGGCACTCGCACGATGATACGCGTGCCCGACCCGTCGGGCCGCTCGATCCCGAACGTACCCCCCAGGCCGACGGCGCGGTCACGCATGTTGGCAAGGCCCTGGTGGCGGCCCAGGCGGTCCGGCCCGGTCTGGAGGCTGGGGTCGAAGCCGCGGCCGTTGTCCTCGATGCACAGCACGAGGTCGTCGCCCTCCTGCGCCAGGACGAGCGTCATGCGCGTGGCCCCCGAGTGGCGGGCCACATTGGACAGGGCCTCGCGCACGATGAACAGGAGGTCGGACGTGCGGTCCGGCGGCAGGGCCCGGAACAGGTCGGCGCCGCTGTCGAGGTCGACCTCGAGGTCGATGACCGCGTTCATGCCCACTTCCTCGCCCAGCCGGACCAGCTGCTCGACCGGATCCTCCTTGCCGCCGACCGAGGGCCGCAGGCGCAGGATGTACGAGCGGATGTCCGCGATCACCAGGTTGAGCGCGTCGATCGCGCGGTCGACCCGCGCCACGGCCTCGACACGGCCCGCCGCGTCCTCGACCAGCTCCGGTACGTCCTCGAGCGAGAGGCCCACCGCGTAGATGGCCTGGATGATCCCGTCGTGGAGGTCCTTGCCGATCCTCTCCCGCTCCTCGACCACCGCCAGGCGCTGCACCTGGTCGTGGAGGCGGGCATTCTCGATCGCGATCCCCGCGTGGACCGCGAACATCTCGACCAGGTGCTCGTCGTCGTCGCTGAACGGCTCGCCGCCGTTCTTGTCGGTCAGGTACAGGTTGCCGACGGAGCGGCCCTTGACCCACACGGGCGCCCCGAGGAACGAGGTCATCAGCGGGTGGCGGGCCGGGAAGCCGTAGGCCGTCGGGTCCGACCGGATGTCATCGACACGCAGGCTCCGGCCCTCGCGGATGATCCGGCCCAGGAGGCCCATCCCGTGGGGCACCGAGCCGATCCCGGCCCGCTGCTCGGGCGACACGCCGCTGGAGATGAAACGCTCGATGCGGCCGCGCCCGTCGGCGATGCCCAGGGCGGCGAACCTGGCGCCGACGAGCTCGCGAACCCGCTCGACAATGACGCTCAGCACGCGGTCGATGTCCAGCTCGGCCGCGACGGCCCGGGTCGCCTGCTCGAGGGCCCCCAACCGCTCGGCCCGGTCGCGAACCTCGGCCCGCGACCAGGCCGCGTCCACCGCGATCTCGATCGTCCGGACCACCGGCGCCACGGCGCCCCCGGGCGCGTCGAGGAAGAGGCGCCCGAGCGGCACCTCATGCCCGTGGTGCGTGGCGAGCGTGAACCGATCCAGTGCGCCGCGCTCCAACTCGGGCGGGATCACCGACAGGGACCCGACGCCAACCTCGAGCTTGGGGAGGGGCGGCGCGGAGACCTCGAGCACAGCGCCGCACGCGCCGACCACCGACAGGATGCCCTCCAGCGACCTCCTGACAGCGGCCTGCGTCGCCTGTGACGGCTCCTGCTGCCAGCGCTCGAGTGCCTCGAGCGCCGCGACGAGCGGAAATGGGTCGGCCGCCCGCACCCGCGGAGCGGCCGTCTGAGGACGCCGGGACTGTGTCACGGCGTGAGCCTACCAGCCTCGACACCGCCACGGGTCACGGTGCCCGCGCCTTCGGGCCATTGGTCACTTCGCAGCATCCACCACCGACCCTGACCATTCCGGCATCCATAGCCACCCCTCGTGGAGTCGGAGCGCCCCGCCCGTGGAGCCTACCCTGTCGTCCCAACCCGCTGAGTCGCCGGTCGAGCCCATCGACGAGAGCGCCACCCAACTCAGTCGGCGAGGATTCCTTCGAGCGGCCGGCGTGGTCGGCCTGACCGGCGTCGCAGCCAGTCTCGCCGCCTGCCAGAACGCCACCAGCCCGCAGTGGAGCTTCGGCCCCGCTGTGAGCGCAGCCGCCCCAACCGCGTCCGCCGTCGCGTCCGTCGCCCCCTCTGTCGCGGCAGCCAGCGTCGCGCCATCGATCGCGCCCAGCCCGGTCCCGAGTGCCGTCGCCTCGCCGTCGGCGTCGCTGCAGGCAAACCTGCCTGCCGGCTGGACCGCCCACGACGTCGCGGCTCGCGCGCTCGTCCGCCGATACGTGGGCAACCTCGCCCCGGCCCTCCAAGGCGTCTACGGGGACGCCGTCTTCAACGAGATGGTGAAGATCCTCGGCGCCGCGGACGACTATCCGGAGCTGACCAGGAAGCCCTCGTTCGTACAGGTCCCGAACCTGTTCGTCACGGACCTCCTTTCGCCGCTCAAGCCCACCAAGGACGCCGACGGCTACGTCCACTTCGACATGACGGTCGACGACTTCGACTGGCAGATCGACGAGTTGAAGGCGCCGGTCAAGGCCACGGGCTACAACAAGCAGTGGCCGGGCCCCACGATGCGGGTCAAGGAAGGCGACAGGGTCCGCGCGGTCTTCAAGAACAACCGCCAGGAGACGACCAGCGTCCACTTCCACGGGGTCGACTTCGACAACTTCTTCATGGACGGCGTGCCGTTCGTGACCCAGCTGCCGATCGCACCGGGCGAGACCTTCACCTACGAGTTCACGGCCAACCGGCCCGGCTCGCTGATGTACCACTCGCACCACAACGCCACTGACCAGGTCGGGCGCGGGCAGCTGGGCGCGTTCATCGTGGAGCCCAAGGCCCCGACGGCCGAGGAGAAGGCAGTCGACGGCGTCGACTACACCTGGATCTCCAACGACTCCCTGGGCGGCTTCACGATCAACGGTCATGGCTTCCCGGCGACCGTCCCGGTGCTCGCCGCGCTCGGCCAGACGGTCCGCATCCGGTTCATGAACGAGGGCACGATGGGCCACCCGTGGCACTCGCACGGGTACGGCATGAAGGTCATCGCGAAGGACGGCTTCTCCCTGCCCCAGCCGTACGTGTGCGACACCCTGATGGTCAACCCGGGTGAGCGCTACGACGTGACCATCAAGGCGGAGCGCCTGGGCATCTGGGCGTTCCACTGCCACATCCTTCCCCACGTCGAGGGTGCGGACGGGATGTTCGGTATGGTGAGCACGATGATCGTGGTCCCCAAGCCGGAACACATCACGGCCATCCTCGGACTCCTCACCGCCTAGGCCCCACGCGTTCACGATGACTGCTCTGGCATCCGACTCCCACCGCGATCCGGCCCCCGTGCCGGACCCGGCAGGGGGCGACGAGCGGTCGAGGTCGCACGTGAAGAAGCTCCTCCTGGCAACAGACCTCACCGAGGCGTCGGCCTCCGCCACCGACGAGGCATTCGAGCTGGCTGTCCGGCTCGAGGCCTCGCTGCTGGTGGTGTCCGTGATCGACCCCGGGTCGCTCCTGATGCCGGGCGGGCGCTTCCGCGTCCGTCTCGACCAGGTGCGTGAGCGGCGCGAGCTGCTCGCGCAGGAGCTGGTCGAGCGCGGCCGCATGGCCGGGATCGACGTCTCGTTCCTCATCTGGACCGGTGATCCGGGGGACATGATCGTGGAGGCCGCCGAGGCCGAGCATGCCGACATGGTGCTGGTGGGCAGCCACGGCCGGGGTGCGGTCGGGCGGCTGTTCCTCGGCAGCGTGTCGGAGCACGTCGTGCGCAACGCCCCCTGCCCGGTCCTCGTGGTCAGGCCCACGTCCCACTAGAACCCGGCGGGGATCCGCCGCCCGCGCCTCGCTATCCCAAACGACGCCCGGCCGACTCTCCCCCGGTCGGGCGTCGTGCCGTCCGGCGCAGCTGTTCGCGCGTCGGCAGATCGGCCGCCCCGGCTACTTCGTGTAGACGCCCCCGGGGTCGAGCTCCTCGCGGACGAGGCGCAGCTCCTCGGCCGTCGGCGCGGGCGTGGTAGCGAGGTCGGGGCTGATCATGGGCTCCCAGGCGATCGTCGCCCGGACCTCGTCGAGGGTCGCGCCCGGGTGCAGGGACTCGAGGCGCATCTCGCCGGTCACGCCGAAGCGCCAGATGCCGAGGTCGGTGACCACCACGGACGGGCCCCGCCCGTTCCAGCCGCCGGCCCTGCGGATCGCCTCCGACTGCTCGGCGCCGCCGAGGTTCCCGGGCGAGGTGCGGAAGTCGATCTCGTTGACGAACGAGCGCGCGGACTGGCGCATGATCACGAACACCTCGCGGGCGTTGATCGCGATCTCGCAGGCGCCGCCGGAGCCCGGCAGCCGCGTCCTGGGCGCGTTGTAGTCGCCGATGACCGTGGTGTTGATGTTGCCGAAGCGGTCGATCTGCGCCGCCCCGAGGAACCCGACGTCGATCAGGCCGCGCTGGAGGTAGTAGCCGAACAGCTCGAACATCGATACCACCGCGGTGGCGCCGGTCACGATGGTCGGGTCGCCGATCGAGAGCGGCAGCCGGGCCGGGCGCGCGCCGAAGACGCCCGCCTCGTAGACCATCTCGAGGTCCGGGGCCACCGTGCGCTTGGCCAGGTTGACCGCGATGTTCGGCAGGCCGACGCCGACGAAGCACACGTGCGCGCGTGCCAGCTCGCGGGCCGCGGCCACGATCATCATCTCGCTCTTGGTGAAGCCGAGATCGCTCATCGGTAGCTCCCGTAGTCCACCGAGCCCGATGGGGCGCTGCCCGGGCGCAGCGTCGCGATCCGCTCGGCGCCCAGCTTCTCGATGTAGGCGGCCCGGTCGGGCAGGTCGTAGACCCACTCCCGGAGCCACGCCTGGACCTTCTCCTCGTCCCGGCTGATCGGGTCCCAGTCGAGGTAGAAGCGGTTGTCGCGGTCGTAGGCGCCCTGCACGTAGGACGGGTGGGCGCCGTAGGGCTCCACGACCACGGCGTCGACGATCAGGCCCGGGATGACCGTCCGGTTCGGGTCGGCGCGGACGACGCTCTCGTCGACCAGCTCCTCGACGACGATGATCACCCGTTCGGCGGCGAACGCCGCCTCCTTCTGGCAGCCGA
>JAJYMP010000571.1 GCA_021786915.1 Chloroflexota bacterium | reverse complement strand
ACCGACGACGAGCTCGCCTTCTACGACGCACTTGAGACGAACGACAGCGCGGTCGCGGTGCTGGGTGAGCCGGAGCTTCTTGCGATCGCCCGCGAGCTGACCGAGCAGGTCCGGGCCAACGTCACGATCGACTGGACCGTCCGCGAGAACGTCCGCGCCCAGCTCCGCGTCCTCGTGAAGCGGATCCTCCGCAAGCACGGCTACCCGCCGGACAAACAGGAGCGGGCCACGCAGCTCGTGCTCGAGCAGGCCGAGGTGCTGTCGGAGCTGTGGGCCGTGGCATGAGCGTGAGGGGCAAAGCCACCACCCACCGGCTCGATCTCATCCCGCTCGTCGCCCTCACCGAGGTGATCTCGATTGGCTCCGTGGTCGTGGGACCGTTCGACACGCTGGCGCCAACGATGTTCCCCCGTCCTGCCGTGCGCCGGGTCGCGGCAGGGATGGCCAGATACCACCGACTACCAAACGGCGGCAGCATCGCAAACCAGAGCATCGTTGCCTCCGCGGACAACAGTGCGCTTCCTTTCGAGCCCGGAGCCTCGGAAGCCGAGCTGATAGGGCGGAGCATCGAGGCATTTCGCTACGTTGCCCTGCTTTCCAATCGGCTCGGCCATGGTCCGAACAGCACGCATCTCCACATCGAGCGTTACGGCTTCCGAGAAGGAAGGGGGCGGTACCTGACGGTCAGAAGCCGCTATATGAATGTGATGGGGATCAAGAACCATCAGCAACGTGCATGGCCCCAGGTCACCCCAGTCAGCATTCCGCGTGGCGCCCTGGATCGTGACCTTCTCGACCAACTTGCCCGCGTAGTGCCTGCAAGAGCAAAGGCCGCACGCCGCCTCTGGCGTGCATTGTGGTGGTTCAATCAAGCCCACCACGACGATCCCTACCAGCCCCTCGAGTTCTCCATCCTGACGTTGGCCACAGCGTTCGAGGCACTCATCCGCCCATCCGAGAAGGTGGCCGGATTGCAGCAGGCCATCGACCGCGCCTTCGGCACCCGCGACTTCGATGGTTGGGTGCGCGACTTCTACGGCGCACGGAGCGCGATCTCGCACGGCGACGAGGCTTGGCAACCCCTGTTTGGCGCTCACGCCCATATCGACCACTACAAGGTCGCCTCGAAGGTCTTTCCACACCTCATTGAGCAACGCCTTGTGGAGCTGGGGGTCCGGGATGCCCCACACCCGATGATGCTTTCCTTCGCAAGAGGCGAGATCGAGCGGTTGCTCGCATCGGACGAAGACTTGATCGCGCGGCTGCTGTCCCATTCGTTTGGGACACTGCGGTTGGGGCGAAACTGGAAGGCGAGGATGGATCTGCGGTTCTTGGCGATCCGTCTCAACGGCGAGGACCGTGCGACGTCGACCGAGCGCTACGGGGAGCTCATCGAGTGGATCCGCGGGATCGCTCTCTCCGCTTGTCGGTCCGGCGCCGCGCGCTTTCCGTCGGAGAGAGCCGCCTACAGGGCGCTGGCGTTGGAACTGGTTCGCGGGAACCCAGATTGGTCGAGCACGCACTCTATCCCGGGCGGGGTCAACGCGGAGGCGTTCCTTGAGGAGCAATCCCTGGCACCTCGGGAGCGCCCGTTGCTCGGCGACATCTCACTCACAGATTTGGCAGAGGCGATACGGGCTGCGGATATGCGACAGGAGATGGCGCGGCTCCGCTCGTAAGCCGGGGGCGCGTTTGGTGCCGCCCTATCTCCTGCCTCCGAATGAGTCCATCTGGTTCAGGCGCATGGCGCCGAAACATGCCACTCAACACCAGCCGGACGCTTGCCGCCAATCGAGCGTCGGGGCGTCGGTTGTCGGCGACTCATCCGTTGGCTGTGAACCGCCACACAGCGCGAAGCAGAGGAGATTGCAGTCGGAGCAGCCCGAGTGGTGTGATTTGGGCGAGGCTCCTGGCGCCGGCTGAGCCGGACGCACAGGGGCCACCGGTGTGATCCTCAGCGTGTTCCGACCAAGGTTCACGACGAGGAGATCAACCCCGATGGCCCTCTCACAGTCTGCCCTCTCCGAGCTGCTCGACGCCATGCGCGCCGGCGGCTCGCTCGACGTCATGCGCGAGGCGATGACGCTCGTCCTCCAGGAGCTCGTCGAGGCGGAGGCGACCCAGGCGATCGGCGCCGGGCGGTACGAGCGCACCGACGAGCGCACGACGCACCGCAACGGGAGCCGGACCCGGCTGCTGTCCACGAAGGCGGGCGACGTCGAGCTCCACATCCCGAAGTTCCGCGAGGGCTCGTTCCTGCCGGTCCTGCTCGAGCCGCGCCGCCGGATCGACCGCGCGCTCTGGGCGGTCGTGATGGAGGCGTACGTCCACGGCGTGTCGACCCGCAAGGTCGACGACCTGGTGCGCGCCCCGGGCATCGACGCCGGGATCAGCAAGAGCGAGGTCAGCCGGATCTGCGGCGAGCTCGACGCGGCCGTCGGCGCCTTCCGGGAGCGGCGGCTCGACCACGCGGCCCTCCCGTACGTGTTCCTCGACGCGACGTACGTCAAGGCCCACGAGGGGGCGAGCGTGGTCAGCAAGGCGATCGTCATCGCAACCGGGGTGACCGAGAAGGGCGACCGCGAGGTCCTGGGACTGGCGGTCGGCGACTCCGAGGACGGCGCCTTCTGGACGGCCTTCCTGCGCAGCCTCCGGGCCCGGGGCCTCGGCGGGGTGCGCCTCGTCATCAGCGACGCCCACCAGGGCCTGAAGGCGGCGATCGCCGCGGTGTTCCTCGGCGCCGCCTGGCAGCGCTGCCGGGTCCACTTCCTGCGCAACGTCCTCGCCCGCATCCAGAGGGGGCGGGCCGAGATGGTGCTCGCCCTCGTCCGCACGATCTGGGCCCAGCCCGACGCCGCCGCCGTCCGCGAGCAGCTCGACGCGGTCGCCGACAAGCTCGCCGCGGGGTTCCCGGCCGTCGCGGCCATGCTCCGCGAGGCGAGGGAGGACGTGACGGCGTTCGCCGCCTTCCCGCTCGCCCACTGGAAGAAGATCTGGAGCACCAACCCGCTCGAGCGGGTGAACAAGGAGGTCAAGCGCCGGAGCGACGTGGTCGGGATCTTCCCCAACGAGGCGGCGGTCCTGCGCCTCGCGGGCGCCGTGCTGCTCGAGGTCCACGACGAGTGGGCGATCGCCGAGCGGCGCTACCTCGCCGAGGGGTCCATGGCGCTGCTTGACCGGGCGCCCGATGATGGGCTGGCCAAGGAGGTGGACGGGGGCAAGAGCCTGCTGCTGGCGTCCTGAGGGACGCCGCTGATCCAGTCGCTGCGGATCACGACGGATCGCTCAAAGTCCACCACTCCACGGGACACGGCCGTCGGAGCTAACGCCGGGCGGCTACCAGGGGTCCCAGGTGCGATCGATCGCGCGACGGTCAACGCGGTAGCGACGAGCGGGCGGACCCGAACAACGGCCCGTTTCGGACTTGCGCGGCGACCGTCTTCGAGCTCCTTGTCCCCTGCTCGAGCGTAGCGAGGACGCCACGCGAGCAGAAGACCCTAATGTCGCGCCCGACGCGACCAAGCGCGGCGCCACGGCGAAAGGTCGGGCGTCGACGCTGCTGGCCCAATGGCAGGGCTCGAGGGTTCGTCGGGCACCGCCCAACGCGCCATGAAGTCTTGGACCGCCGGATTTGCGTCGAGGATCGCCTGGCTGACTTTGACGTCCACCAGGATGAGCTGCTTGCCAGAGATGATGCGTTCTCGTTGGGCGTCGAACGCACGGTGGATGGTTGACTTTGCGTCGGTGAGCGCCTGTCGCTCGGCGCGGCTCGCGCTCAGCCCGGTTAGCCAGCTAATGGTGCTCCCGACGAGCCCTGGGCGGAGCCGTGCGGCGAGAGGCGCCTCCGCATCGACCAACGCACGCACCGCATCGGCATCGCCGAGCATGAGCGGGTCGGTAGTGGCAAGCTCAGCGGCCTCTGCGACAAGCCGCCGGCCGCGAGCCGTGTCCCGATCCAGGATGGCCTCGAGTGTGAGCAGCTGCAGAACCAGCGCCCGCTCCGCGCGATCCACCTGTCCGAGGCGGAAGGCCCGCAAGTCGTCGCGCCTCCTCTCGCGCCTGCCGACCCACGCCTCTAGGAGCGGCCCGACTACGGCAAGTACGACTGCAACGAAGCCCGTGACCCCTGCGCCGAGCAGCGCCGCGACACCCGCATCGACCATCTGGTCCCCTCCTACCCGGGCGGTGCTCCGCGCCGCGACCCGACGACCTAAGGAGCGGCCACAGATTAGTGGTAGCAGATCGCTCTGGAGTCTGTGCCTACCCGGACGCACCCGCGCTCTGGTGCTCGATCGGCCCGGACCCATCGCGCAGGAGCTCAGCGGCCGTATGAACCCGACGGTCCTGCCCTTCCGGGGTTCGGTCGTGCGCTTCGTCACCGAGAACGTGAGTGCGGCGATCTACCTCCGACTTGCACTCGAGATCTCGGAGGGCATCGGCAATGTGCGCGAGTGCCGGGCTGTCCCCAGCCATTCGGGCCAGCCCGTCGCGATCAGGTCTTCTGTGGCGAAATGCCGCGAGCGGTCGAGCCACCGCACCGGCGGCGCCCGCCAGCAGCATGATCTGCCAGTCTGAGGCGTAGCCCAGTCGGTCCAGGCGTCCCAGGCCGGTTCGCCTCCGCGCCCCGTGGCCGCGACTGCCGCAGGAGGACGGACGTGAGTGGGAAGGACCCACGCCGAGTTCTGCTGGGCAGGATCGGCGCCCACACGATGCTCTCGCGCCACGACGCGCAAGAGGTTACGCGGGCCGCCCGCGAGGCATTCGAGTCGAAGTTCGAGCGTGATGTGGACCCTGACGGCCTGCTCGATCCCGTGGAGCGAGCCCGGCGAGCCACGACGGCCCGGAAGGCGTGCTTCGCCCGGCTCGCGCTGTTGAGCGCGGACGCCCGGGCGCACCGGCGCGGAAGTCGTGTGGAGTAGCAGCCGGCGGGGGTCCATCGGGGTTGGCCGGCACGGCCCTGTCCCTCCGAGACGAGCCGGCCGGAAAGGGGCCGAGGCCTAGCTCCGCAACGTCTGCAGATCGACACCCTTCGCGAGTGGCGCAGCTGGTGCTGGTGCATCCCGGCGATCCCAGCTGCCACTGCGGTGTCGCACAGACGGACGCTTGATGCCGCGACCTAGGCGACCACGAGTGGGGAGGTCTGAACGCGAACATCGCTGACGATGACCGGGTCAAGGAGCCGCAGGAAGTAGGGCCAGACCAATCGTGCCCGCAGACATACCGGGTAGTCGCCGTCACTTGTTGCGGCCGCGGCAATCCGGACGACCGCAGTCACTTGCGACGCTCCGACGCGCCGCCCGCTCTGGAGGTTCGCGAGCCCGGCGATGCGGAGTCGCCCGCGCTCTCGAAGCTGGAGTGGCTCGTCAGACGCGCATACGAGGGCGTAATGCGGCGGAATACGTGCCCGGTCGCCCAGGCCGCCCATTACCCGCGTTCCAGCGGGAAGCTGATAGCGGTCGCCGAGGACGGTCACGGCCGTCGTCCAGATGATGGTTCGAGTGGGTTTGGCGTCGACTTGTCGTGGCCGTCCCTTGACCGGGCTGAACAGGACCTCGGGCTCGGGGATGCGACGGGCGAGCTCCAGGACCGCCGCGCCAACCGCGTTGCCGATGCCCCAAAGGAAGACTCCGCCAGTCGCCTGACGTTCGCTCTCCTTTCGCTCGACGATCGCCGCGAGCGATTCGCCAGCCTCAACCCCCATTCTCGTCCAGCAGAAGGCGGCTGGAAGTAGGTCGAGTTGCAGCTGGGTCGACATCTGTGCATCATTCTGCATGATGGACAACCTCTCCGCAAGCCTTCAAAGGATCATGCGTGAGCGGAACCTGAGCCAGGCGCAGCTCGGTCAGGAGGCTCGAGTAAGTCAGTCCTCTGTGTCTCGCGCACTCCGGGAGAAGGCCCTGAAGTCTGGGTCTGCGAGACGCCGACTATCCATCTACATTCAGAGTCATCAGCGAGAGCTGCCCGGTCGGATGGCCGAAGCGTTCCGCGACGTCTGGGACGGGACCGATGCCCACGAAGCCGCCCTCGCCCGACTGATCCAGGCATCAGCCGAGTTGTGGCCTCGGCTCAAGGAGGACGCCGACCATGGCGCGGACGAGTGACAACGAGCTGCGCGCCCGCCTCCGGGGGCTTGGGCTGAGCCGCGCTGCGATCCGCGCGGCGTGGCCCCGATGGTGGAGCGAAGCGGCCGAGGGGTCGCCGTCAGCCCGAGCGGAACTCAAGTTCACGGTGGCCCGCAATCTAGGTCTGGACGCACGTTCTCTCTTCGACGAGCTGGAGCAGCCGAGGTTCCTGTGGCGCGAGGAGGCTCGATTCAAACGGCTCATGGCGGAAGACGCGGTCGAACGAGCCGGAATCACGTCCTTCGGCCAAGCTGTCGGAGCCTTGGTCCTAGCAGCCTCCCAGCCAACACGTGGACCGGTCATCGATGGCGCCGCTCCAGGGGACCTCCGGCGCAGCCTTCTAGCTGGGAGCTCCCAACCCCTCGGGCTCGCGGACGTACTCGCGCTCTCGTGGGCGAGCGGCATTCCGGTGATCCACCTGCGCGTGTTCCCGTGGACCCACAAGCGGATGGCCGCGATGACGGTCCAGATCGCAGGCCGCCATGCTGTCTTGCTCGCCAAGGACGCGAGCTACCCGGCTCCGATCGCCTTCTATCTCGGCCATGAGCTGGGGCACATTGCGCTCGGCCAAGTGCCCGACGGGGCCGCGGTGGTCGACCTCGAGGATGGCCACCGAGAGCAGTCAGGCGGTGACGCCGAGGAGCTCGCGGCCGACGAGTTCGCGCTCACGCTGCTCACTGGCCGACGAAAGCTGCGAGTCGAGAGCTCGAGCGGCGCCCCGGCCAGCGGATCTGAGCTCGCGCGCACGGCCATCCAGGCCGGCATGGACCTCCGCATTGACCCAGGGGTGATCGCCGAGATCTACGGCTACACGACGGGCGACTGGTCCGCCGTGAATGTCGCCCTCCGGACAATCTACCGACGAGCGGCGCCGGTTTGGGACGCCATCAACCGCACGGCCTTGCGCGAACTCGACATCGAGGCATTGCCGGCCGATTCCGCGGGGTTTCTCCACGCAGTCATGGGCCTCGCTGCGTGAGCGGGGAGGAGGGCGCCGGTTGGACGCCGCGGATCGCTGTCGACACCGACATCCTCGTCAAGGCGTCGTGCTACGGCTCCGCCCGACTCTTCTGGCCCGGAACGCTCCGGATCGGTGTGCTGGGTGCGGCGCGCTTCGTCGCTCCCGACGCGATACGCCGGAAAGGCACGTTGCGCGGAGCTCCGATGGCGCTCGCCGACTTCGACGCGTTGATGCTGCGCGCCTCGGAGCTCGAGCCGACTGAGTCGGAAGTGAGTCTCGCGATCGAGCTTGAGACAGCCGCCGCCCTAAGCGCCATGCGATTGGATACAGGGGAAAGTCAGCTGGCAGCCATCGTCGCCTCGCGCGCGTTGGATGAGTTCGAAACCGGGGACAAGGGAGGGATTGCCGCGCTCGAAGCCGTCATGGACGAGGTACCGGCGATCGCCGTTCTCGTCGCGAGGGTCCGCTGCCTCGAGCAGCTGGTCCGGATGGTCATCTCGACCGACGAGGGTCTCGCCGCCCTGAACGAGTCGGTGTGCAGCGAGCCGGGCGTCGACGCCGCCCTCACCTTCTGTTTTTCCTGCTCCTCCGGAGGGGGCAGGAGTCGCCTGGAGGTCCTTCAGGGCGTCGACAGCTTCACTGATGCCCTTCGGCGTGCGGCGCCTCGGGTCCTCGCGACGTCTTAGAGCCTGGCAGGGTCATTTACGAGGCAGGCTCTTAGCGCACTAGCACCGCGTACGGCTCGACAAGACGCGCGACGAGGCCGATCCGCACCCTGGCCACCGCGGTGGCGTCGCCCTCGTCAGGCTCCACGACCTCCAGACAGCCCTTGTCGACGTGCCCCATGATGTACCGGTCACCGCGCTTGCCGGCGCTCATTCCGTAGGCGACGCGTGTATCGGCCAGCGGCAGGTCGAACACCTCGTCCCGCAGATCGTCAATTGCCATGGCGAAGCGGGACCCGATCACGTTGATGCCCCTTGGAACTGGTGCCCAGGTGATGCCGTCGGCCGAGTACTCCGCGGCTCGCTCGGTCACCGCGAAGTGCCGGGAGTTCATCGGTTGCATGACGAGGTAGAGGGTCTCGCCGAGCTCGGCGTAGTCGCGGACGAACGGCTGGATCATGCGGAGCGGATGGCACGTGTTCCCGCCGTAGCCCCAGAGTGCAAAGCCCTCGTCCGCAATCTCCTGCCGCTTGCGCGCCAGGATCTCCTCGAGGGGCTCCTGGGCGTGGGTGCCCACCTTCATGAACACGAAGTGCGACCCGGGCTTGAGGATCTCAGACATCGTGGGGCTCCAGAAGCTCGAGGTAGTACTCATCATCGTGCGCCTTGCCGTAGTCGAGGCGCGCCTTCTCGCGCACGTAGCGTGCACGCGGGTCTCTCCCACGGCCGTAGAAGTTCGCGATGCGCTCCGGCCCAGTGACCGGGAGGCTCGTCGGCGTGTGCGCGTTGCCTGGTAGCGCGCGGAGGACGATGTTGCACGAGCGCAGGTCGGGGTTGTCGTCGAGGTGATAGGAGTGGAGCTCGGGCATCAGTTTCTGGACGAAGAACCCCGACGCGAGCGCCGCCCGTTGGACGTTCGCGAGCACCTGCTTCGGCCATGCAAGTTCCCGGTCGTCGGCAATGACCACTACCCCCTCGCCGCCGAAGCTCGTGGCCTCCATGCCGCGCTCGACGAATACCTTGACGCTCTCCCCGTCGTTGCTCGCGCCCCACGGCGGGTTCGTGTAGAAGCAGTCGAAGCTGAATGGCCCGGGAAATGGGTCGAGGCAGTTGTAGAGCTGCGCCCGCAGGTTGTCGAGACGCTCCTTGTCGGCGAACCGAGTGACGGCATTGCAGATCCGCTCGTCGAAGTCGTAGACCACGATGCTCGACGGACCATAGGGCAGGATGCCACGGTGATGGAGGTACGCGACGCACACGCTGATGGCGTCGCCATCCCCAATGAAGGCGAGCCGCTTGGCATCTGCCCAAAATGCGATGAACTCGCTCTGCAGGACCATGTCGGCCGTCTTCATATAGATCTGGTCGAACTCGCGAATGGGTCGCGGCCGGTTCTGAACGACGTCCGAGACGGCATTGACAGCCGCTCTCATGTCGATCTCTTCCCTTGCCATGGCCTCTCCCCCGCCTATTCCAGACTGCGCGAGCCTACCACTCCGCAAGGCGCGGCTCGGCGTCGGGTGGGCGGCTGATCGCGCGCCGAGCGCGGCACCACCACGGGGTCGTACCTCGCCCGGCGCGGCAACCGTGCCGCCGGCGTCCCGGGGCTTCTACTGGACGCCGTCTCCAGCTACTGTTGGGTCGATCGGCCTTTCGACGGATGACGTCGTGGCCAGATGTCCTGGGAGGGGGTCCAACCACATGTCGCAGCTGCCGCCCCGTCCGATCTCGGAAGGTCGCCCGCAACAAGCAGGGCCCACGGACCGGCCTGTGGGTGAACCACCGAAGCGTACATTCGCCGGGGAGCTCCCAGACCCCAGGAGCGCCATCGGCCACGACTATGCGCGCGTCCTCCACAGCGGCGCCTTCCGGCGGCTCCAGGCGAAGTCCCAAGTGGTCCACTCTGGCCATGCGGACTGGTTCCGAACCCGGTTGACCCACACACTGGAGGTCGCACAGATCGGTCGCGACACTGCGCGCCGCGTTGTGATCGCTCCCCCGCACGGCATGAGCGCCGACGTATTCGACGGACCCCTTCTGGTCGAAACGGCCGCGCTGCTGCACGATCTCGGCCACCCGCCTTTCGGGCACAACGGCGAGAACGAGCTCAAGAGCTGGATGAACTCGGTCGGATCGTCATTCGAGGCCAACGCTCAGAGTTTCCGGATTGCGAACTCCCTCGAGGTCAAATTCCCGCCGCTCGAGGGTCAGCGGCCGATAGGCCTATCCCTCACGGCCGAGACTCTGGCGGCGAGCCTGAAGTACCCGTGGCCGCAGGGCATCGACGAAGGCCGCAAGGACTGGAAGAAGTTCGGCTATTACGCGAGTGACTGGCCCTACGAGAACGACGCCGCCCGGGCCGAGGAAGCCCTCCGCCTTACCCTCCCGAAGATGCCGACCTTCGAGTCGCCGAAGTGCCGGCACGCCGCCTCTGCCGTCATGGACTGGGCGGACGACGTCGCGTACTCGGTCCACGACCTTGAGGACGGCATCCGTGCCCGGATGATCCCGGTGAGTTTTCTTCTCCACGACAAGTCCGCCGCAGCGGAGGCTGCGCGGCACGCGATCGTCGAGTTGGCTGTGGGGTCCTCAGGGCCCGTGGCCACGCCAGAGCAGCGCGGGGCGTTGTCCGTCGCGTACGCGGAAGCGTTAGCTACTCTCTGCTCACGACCAAGCCTACGCGCCCTTGACGCGCCCTACCAGCATTCGGATGAGCAGCGGGCGCGGATCAAGTCGATGACCTCCGATCTGATCGGTTGGCTTGTCGAGGGCATCAGCCTGAAGAACGGCCTGGCAGCCGGACGAACCGAGGACGACCTCGACGAGAGCGTCCCCCTGCGTCACGTCATGGACGTGCTGAAGGCGATGAACCGGCGCTACGTGATCGAGTCGC
Organism: Chloroflexota bacterium; assembly: GCA_021786915.1. The sequence continues at coordinate 23,820 of JAJYMP010000571.1, read as the reverse complement.
GCGAGCTCCAGACCATGCAGTACCGCGAGCGGCGGATCATCCGGGCGCTCTGCGACGCCTTCCTGCTTGATGGTTCGCAGTTGTTGCCGGACGAGCGGAAAGGACTGTTCGACGAGGCGCTAGAACGCGATCGCGCATTGCTCGAGAGGAACTGGGCCACGGAGCGCGGGTCGATTCCGAGCGGACCACGCCTCACAGCAGACGAACGGAGGCAGTACGCGGCCTGGGACGCTCTCGACGTTGAAGCCCGAGCGTTGTACCCGAAGCGGCACAGAGCTCGCGTGGTGTGTGACTATGTTTCCGGGATGACCGATCGGTTTGCCGAGCGATCCTACGCGCGGCTCGTCGGGACGAGTCCGCAGGCCCTGAGTGACTACATTTAGTTGGCCCGTCGGGCTCGTCTTCGATCTCGACGATACCCTCGCCCCTGATACCACCACCCAGCTGCTGAGACAGCTGGGAGTGGATCCGAGCGCGTTCTGGGCGCGCGTGGTCGATCGCGTCCACCATGGCTGGGACCACATTCCCGCTTATATGTGGGAGTTGCAGTCGTCGACCGGCGTGACTAGGCGGAAGATGATCGAGGCAGGTGCCCGGGCAACGTTGCATCCGGGAGTCCGCGAGTTGTTTGGTCTGCTCCGCGGGCTGCCCGCCACTGCGTCAGGGATCACTCTCGAGTACTACCTCGTCAGCAGCGGGCTTAGGCCACTAGTTGAGTCACTCCCGATCGCCGCGGAGTTCACCCAGATCTGGGCATCGGATTTTGCGTACGGTCCCGATGATCGTCCCCGATACATCAAGAACATCGTCGGCTTCACGGACAAGACGCGCGTGCTGGTTGAGATCTCCAAAGGGTTCGGCAATGCCGAAGGGGAGAGTGACCCCTTCTCGGTCAACCGTCGTGTGGCCGACTTCCGCATCCCATTCGGCAAGATGGTCTTCGTCGGCGACGGGCTGACTGACGTACCTGCGTTCGCGCTCCTGTCCCGCCACGGCGGCAAGACAATTGCTGCCCACGATGCTAGTCCCGACTCGGTCATGAGGGCCGAGGCGTTCCTCGGTGACCTTCGCGTCCAGGCGATCGCCGTGGCGGACTTCACCGCTGGTTCGCCGATGTTTGCGGCGCTCGCCGAAGCGTTGAGTCTGATCGCTGGCAGTGGACCCCGCGGGGATGCAAAGCCAGGCTCCACGCCGACCCCGTAGCCGGTGCGAGTCGTCCGCCACTGGCAGGGAGCCGGATCCGGCCGATGCCCCCGCTGGCAGGGTGGCGGACTGCAGAGGCGACGACCCAACCGCGGGCCGCGCAGCGCGGCGAGGCGCCTCCAGGCCTGCTGGAGCGCGCCGAGGACGCATGGAGGTCCGATGATTAGCCTTGCCATCATGCCGACGATCGGTCCGAATGTGGGGCACAAGCCAGAAGCTCACAGCCCGCGCTCGAGCAGGGCATAGCCGGACAGGGGGAGGAGAATGACGCGCGCGGACGATGTTGCCGAGCTCGAAGAGAGCCTGCCGTCTGCAGGACTGTCCGCGACCCAGGCGACTGTCTATCGCGGCCTCCTCAAGCGGCCGATGCCTGTCAGCGCAGCAGCTGCGGCGATCGGATCCACCAGCACAGCCGATCAAGTGTTCCAGGAGCTACGAACCCTCGGGCTCATCGGGGTCGCCCGGATCGATGGCGAACGCAGCTTCTATGCACTTGACCCGGATTTGGCCTGGCTCGCGGTGTCGGCCGAGGTGCTGTGGAGCCACCAAACGAGCACGGCGTCTATGTCCCATTTGCCATCAGCAGACGATCCACGCGTGGAGCGACAGCGCCGTGCAATCGAGCACGTTCGGCGGGCGTGCGCGAAGATCTACGTGCGACCGCCGACGATTACGCCGGCCGTGTTCGCCGCGTCGCACGCGGACGTCCTGCAACTCTCCATCGCGGTTGTCTCAAGCGCGCACAAGACCATTGACGCCGTGAGCAAGAGCCCGCGCCTCGCAGGTCTCGGACAATTCTGGGCGTCACTGTCAGCGAAGCTTGATCAGGGCGTGAGGTATCGGCGAGTAACAGACACGGACGAGGTCTTCGAGCACGGGCTCGCGATCGTCCAGCGCGACATTGAGCAGCTTGGCATCGACCTGCGGCTGCTGCCGGGCAGTTCGATAGGCCACCGCTTCATGGTCTCCGACGCACCACTTCTTCTCGTCTACGATCGGATCAACCAGCGCGGGATCGGTGGCGCGGCGAAACTGGTTGACGATCCCTACGTCATCAGGCGGTACAGGAAGCGCATGAGGGAGTACCTTCGCTCGGCACCGCCAGCCCTGCCCATCGTGCACGCGATCCGTCAGGCTGAGAGTTCGAGAATCGCACGCGCAGCGCTCGACGCCGAGGTAATCGACTGGGTCGGTGACGTCCTCGAGTACGGCAGGTTCTCGACCTTTCACATCACCCACAAGTGGACGGCCGAACAACTCCGCCGTGCACGCCAGCAGGCGATCGAGGCCGGGCTGTGCCGTTTGAACGCTGCGGGGCACTACGTCGCGAATGTCCCACCTGCACCGCACTGGGTGGTTGGCCTTCGAGCAGCAAGCATGGAGTAGCCGATCGCCGTTGAGACCGCCAGCAAGGCGCCAGCGTAGAAGGCGGCCATCAGCTGCCCGGTCAAGGTGACGATGACACCAGCAGTGACGACGCCGACAACATGGCCGATGTTCTCCCAGCGGTGAGTCTCGGCCGGTGAGGAGCTCGCCGCCACCCACTGACCGAGCCGGAAGACCGACCCGCCGCCGAAGCCGGACAGAAACCACGCCGTCAGCACGAACGGTAGCGACTCGTGGCGGGTGCCAATGGTCACCAGGCACGCCGCTGTAAGGAGGTGGCCGGCAACAACCGTGACACTTGCCGGCAAGGCGGCCAGGACGCGCTCGGCGAGCAGGTAGCTCACCCAGCCAATCGAGAAGATCATGCCTGCCAACGCACTGGGTACTCCAAGGTCTGCCACGAGCAACATCACCAAGGCGTAGGCGTAGGTGAAGTAATGCGACTGGTGGACGACCATGACTAAGTGCGGTGCGGTCATTCTGAGTGGGGGAATCGATCTCGCCGCAGCAACAGGCGCGCGGGCGGCGATGTCCACGCCCAGAATTGCCGCCGCTGCAATCGGGACCACGTAGATGCCGGCGCCAGCGCCGATGATGAAGCCAGCGACGCGCACGCCACGCTTTACGAGCGTCGTCGTACCCTTCGGCGCATCGCCGCGCATCTGATGGAGCACGAGCCCGGTGGCAAACGCTGCTGCAACGAACACGATCGGCTCTGCCGGCACCGCCATGACCGCTGTCGCGGCGGCGACTAGGGCCGCCCGGCGCCAAACTGTGCCGAGCTCCATCGAGGCGTCGACGAACACCGCCCCGAGCTGATAGGCGAGGCCCGTGGCGAGGACGGTCGTTACTGGCCAGGCGGCCCCGATCGCTCCCACCACGATCCCGATCTCAAAGGCGCCGCTGGCGAAGCTGAGCGCGAGGTAGCGCGTTTGCATGCTCATGACCGAGACGCGACCAAGTGGAGGCTGTTGGGGTTGGTGGGGCAGACCGACAGACAGTGTCCGCACCCATCGCATGTCGGCAGGATCTCAACGCGGTTGCCAGTCAACCTGATGTCGTGGCAAAAGGCCTGCGTGGTGCAGCGTCCGCACGTGGTGCAGGTCGACGAATCCACCTCGGCGTGCACGGCGTCGAACTGAAGCTGGCGTTCGTCGAAGGTCAGCTGGCTCGCGCCGCGATTCAACAAGGGCGCGATCGACGAGTATCCCTCGCGCTCGAGATACGAGTCGAGCTGACGGACAATCTTCGGGATGGCCTGATAGCCGCGCCGGACGATCGCAGTGGCGAACATGGCCGCCGCGGCACCGTAGTAGATGGCCTCGGCGGCATCATAGCCGGTCTCAAGGCCGCCTCCGGAACACACCGACGCGGAGAGCTGCTCGGCAAGGATGCGGGTGTACTGGAGCGTGATCGGCTTCTGCCAGTTGCCGAAGAGCGATGCCTCACCGGGGTTGACGACGCCGGTGAAGGTCGGTCGGCCACACACGAAGTCAATGGGTGGCGGAACACGGATGGAGTCGATTGCTAGGACGACCTCCAGGCCGAGGTCGGACAGCACAGCGCGGGCCAGGTGGGCCGGGATGTCGATGTTGAGCTTAGGGGCGACCGGGACTCTGATCTCCGAGAGGAGGGTCCCGATCAGATTGTGCAGCGCCTCGAGGTTGGCCGCCGACGCGCGCGGCTGCGGCATGTAGAACAGATCTAGCTGGATCATTTGCGCACCGGCGCGCTCAACGGCCCGGCAGGCGTCGAGCCAAGCGGGCGGATCCATCGTCATCGCACCCACGCTCGCGATGATCGGGATCGAGAGTCGCCGCGACGCAGCCCGCACGAGGTCGACTCCGTCATCCAGTGTCAGGGTCTCACGGCGGAACGTAGACATCGCCCATATGCCGCGTTGATCGACATATGCACGGCGCGCACCGAGCGGATAGTCGTCGACGACGAAGTCTGCGATCGTCTTGACGACCGCGGCGCCTGCCCCGCCATCCTCGCAGGCAGCCAAGCCTTCAAGGGTCTCGGTCGGGGGTGCAGACGCGATCACGACTGGGTTTCTGAGATCGATCGGCCCAAGCGCCGTGCGGAGGTCGGCCATCGCCCTAATCCACTCGACGAGCCGCAGAGGCTGCCACCCCTTCGTCGTGCCGCAGTACCTCCTCGAGCCTCAGATGCAGGCCGTGCTTCTGAAGTAGCTCTCCGACCAGCCCATCCAGCCGCGCCCTGTGATCCGGCAGACCTGCCCGCTCGTACATGTCGCGGACCACTTCTGTCTCGCCCGCAATACGCGCCCGAATGCGTTCAGCGATGTACGTCGACATGTTCATGTGCTCGACGTACACGGCTTCGACTCCCGTCGCAGCGATAGCGGCGAAGAGAGCGTCTAGGAGTTGCGGCTGCTCGCCAAAGTGAGGCAGCAGCGGCCCGACGAAGCAGTAGGTGCTGATGCCCGCGAGTCGGAGCTTAGCCAAGGTCTTGAGCCGGGCGGATGCTAGCGGTGCGCGGAGCTCCAGGTAGCGGCTCAGAGCATCGTCTGTCGTGGTTACAGTCAGGCCGACCTCGGGGTGGGGTAACTGGACGAGTACGTCGATGTCGCGCAGGACTAGGGGCGACTTGGTGAGGATGCCGATCCGGCCGGGGTAGCCCACCTCGGCCAGGACATCCAGAAGACCGCGGGAGAGCCGATACTTCTTCTCGATGCCCTGATATGGGTCGGTTACCGAACTCATGAGCAACGTTGCCGTCCGCTTCGCAGCAGGCAAGCGAGCCAGGTCGCGGCGCAGCAGATCGACGGCGTTCAACTTGACATAGACGTACTTGCCCCACGCTTCGCGCGACTCTCCGACGTATCTCCCCATGAAGGTCGCATAGCAGTACACGCAACCGAACTCGCAACCGGTGTAGGGATTGAGCACGAAGTCCGCGTCAGGCAGTTTCGAGGGGCTCATGATCGATTGAGCCTCGACCTCTAGAACGCGCGTCCTAGGCATCAGGCTGGCCTCCTCAAGCGACATAAAGCGGGTCGGTAGTGTCGAAGATCCTCGACAGCGGATTGGGCTCGTCGCTCGCCGTGTACGCGAAGATCTTGCAGTGCCCGAAGTTGTCGTCCACGTGCCGACGGAAGAATTCGGCCTTCGGACCGGCCAGGATGTCTTCCAGGGGATGGTCGGCGAGATTGCCCAGCAGCCAGGCGTCGTCCAACGGCTGGCCTCGCTCGTCGATCGCCCAAGGTGACGCGAGCAATCGGCCGTCGGCCATGAGGCCGAATGACTCGCGCACCGCGTCGCAGGGGTTGATCGTCAGGTCGGTCGCGACGAGTTGCCGCAGCGAGCACTGGACCGTTACCTTCGGCGACCCGAACTCGGCCATCGCATCCTCGAGCACGGCCACGGCGCGCTGGTACTGCTCGCGGGTGGGAATGGTTTCGGCGGTCCGTGCGCCGCGCCCCGAGGGAAAGAGTCGCATCACATGCAGCTTCTGGATGCCTGCTGTGTGCAGCTCCTCATAGAGTCGTCGAAGCTCGCGTTCCGAAACGTTCTCCGTCGATAGCGGGCACTCAGCCCGCGTCGGGATACCTGCTGCGGCAAGCGCGGCGGCCTTGCGCAGGTTTCCTGCTGCATAAGCATCCGGCCGATTGGCATTCGCGTCGGTCGAAGGACTGTCGTACGTGAAGTTGTACTCCCCGATGAGCGCTGCGACGTCCTCGGGCCTGTGACCTGAGAGCCCGGCGCCTGTCGCCGTCACCGTGATTGCCTTCCGTCCGAACCTCGCTGCGGCCGACTCAAGAACGATGAGGTTCTCCGAGACGCTCAGCGGATCGCCACCCGAGATGTCCAACTTGATGCGGAATCCGACGAGATGATCGAGGACCCTGAGTTTCTGCTCGAGGGTCAGTTCCTCGCCTCGCTCCTGGCGCCATCGCAGCGCCCGGTCGAAGATCGAACCTCCGCCTGTGTCTCGCTCCAGGACGGCGATCTGCTTGAGCCCGGCGTGGGCCACCCGCACAGCGCCATCCTGACCGGTCACGTGGACTGCGTCGACGCAGCACATTGCGCAGTCCCAAGGGCACACGAGAGTCATGTTCCAGATGATGTCCGCGACTCGCGTCGCGCCCTGGACCAGACCTGTATCCACCTTGTCCTCTTGCCCCTAGTGGGCAAACAAAAAGGGCCCGCGCCAATGCAAGCATGCACAGGCTGGACCCTGACAGCCGCTGCCACTGCAGCGGCGCATCGAGCAGAACTCGACTCCACTAGATGATAGCCGAAGGTGTTGTCCAGTCAACCCCGTAGTGGCTCAATTTCGAAGAGGCGGAACGGAAGCCCTTGGCCCTTAGCTCAATGTCCCTTCGTGGTCAACGACCGCCAGACGACTTCGCATGAAAGCGTGACCCTAGGTGTCCTCGCGGGCTTGGCGACCATCGATGGTCGCCAAGCGCAGCCGTTCGTGGACGGCCAGCCACCGTGGAGCTGTGACAGACGCTGCGACGTGTGACGCGGCCTCGCCGGCTGCCGCGCCGCCCAGGCCACCGAGAAGAGGCACTCCAGCCGCAGCGATTCCCGCGAGCTCACCAGCGACAAACCCGATGACTAGAGCCGCGGCGTGACCCCGTCCAGACGGAAGATGTGAGCGAGCGCGCCCGAGTGCCTCGCCGTAGCCGAAGATGATTCTCTGGCGCATCTCGGCGATTGAAGCTCCGCCCGATAGCGCCTCAGCCTCGATGTCGAAGAGGATCTTCCGGTACTCGCGGAAGCCTCGGGTTCGCCGCAGCTCGTCGAGCTCGCCCCAACTCAGAGTCGCCGGATCGAGTGTCTTGATCGCAATGACACCGGGTACACGAGCCGCTTCGTTTCGGTGGATCTTCGCGGCGAGCAAGTGCCAATGAAGAGCGTCGATGCTGATTGAGGCGCCAATTCGAGCCGCGTGGACCAAATCAGAGGCGGCTCCTTGCGCGACGGCGTAACGCACGAAGACGTCAGGCCATCGTGCCACGAGGGCCGGGTCGCCCATATCACTGCGCGCGACGATTGAGGTTGTCCTGGACATCTCGTCAGGGCAGTCCTCGAACCTTACAAAGGAAACCCAATCGGGCATGTCCTTGCGGGCGGGGAAGAACGGCTCCAACGTCGCTCGCCAGCCAATTGCCCTGGGAACCCCTGGCGCAATGAGGAGAGCCGTGTCCTCAGGGGGTTCGTCTGCCGATGTACCGAGCCGCATTGGGCCAAGCGATGCGGCGGCACGCTCGCGCGGCGTCTGCCACCGCCGTTCCTCTTCGCCGCAGGGTGGAAGATGCCACTCAACATACTCAACCGCTCCGGCGTTGAGAGTGTAGACGTCCGATTCGAGAAGGACCTCGTCGTGCAGCAAAGCGCCGACCATGATCCGGCGACGGACAGACGCGACACCCCGCCCCGCGACGAGCGATGCTGCGTTCGAGCGGAGGCCAAAGAAGACGCGACTTCCGTTTGTCATTGGCCCGCCTGCACCGCTGGCCGGACAGCGTCGCGATGGCTGCCCAGCTGACCATAAGCTGTGGAATGAGAAAGCTGCCCCAGGGTGGCCGGGCCGGCGCTTGATGTAGTCCGCGATAGGCGCCAGCAGGAGCGATGGTAGCCGCTCGCCACTTGCCTGTGCGGGGACTGCCGCATCGGTGGATTAGGTCCGTATCGCCAGGCATCAATGGCACTCGGGACGTCAGCGGCACCTGCTGGTCGACCCCGAGTTCGCGGGCGAACTGAGTGGGCCGACGTCGGCCCGGGGCGTACCCGGCTCGGGCAGACTCCGGGTGCGACGCTCGGCGGACAGCGGTCCTGCGGCCTACGATTCAGGATGCTCCACCCGCGATCTCGTGGCCCCGATGTGATCCGTATGCACTCGACGCCGCTGAGATCGGGTGGGAGCCGCCAGCCTCTTGAGCCTCCGAACTCAGCTTCGCCCGCGAAGCCAGGCGGCGGCCGTCTGGGTCTGGATCCCCCGTACCCGATGGCCGGCCGCGACCGACCTCGTGAGGCAGCGCGTAGTTCGCAGTCCTTGCCAACGATCGGGATCCGCGTATTGGTGGCATCCGCGCGCCCAACTCCTGTCGGGCCTGCGACTGTCGGGCCTGCGACCAATGAACCGGTCGAGCCCAGGGATGGCCAGCGCCGGACCACGAGTCAGGCGATCTGGGAAGGGGGTTGGCTCCTCAATCGGCTCTAGACCCGGTCCCCCGGGCTGAGACGCCGGTGGGCGGCCACGGCCCGCTCACTCGCCGCGCTCGCGCCGTACCGATCGAGCATCTGGCGGCTCCGCCAGCCGGCCAATCTCATCAGATCGCTCTCGCCGCCACCGCCGGCGAGCCAGCTGTGGGCGAAGGTGTGCCGGAGCTGATGTGGGTGGAGCCCGTCGCCGAGCCCGGCCTGCCGCCCCCGCTCGCGGATGACCTGGGCGATCCCGCTGTCGGTCAGGCGGCCCTTCCGGCCGACCCACAGCCAGGGCAGGTCGGCGTGGGCGGAGCGCTGCCGCATCCGGACGTACCGATCGAGGGCGCGGACCGTCTTGGCCCCGATTGCGACCACGCGCTCGCGCCGCCCCTTGCCGAGTACTCGCAGGATGCCCTGGTCGAGGTCGACGTCGTTCGAGGCCTCATCGGCGGGGACGAATCGAAGCCCGGCCACCTCCGCCCTCCGGGCGCCGGTGTCGATGAAGACCCGGATGATCGCCGCATCCCGGCGGTCCTCGAAGCTCGTCCCCCGCTCGCACGTCGCGAGCAGGCGGCGGAGCTCCTCGTCGCGCAGTACGGGCGGCGGCTCTTCCGGCACATGGGGCGGCTTCATCCGCGCCATCGGGCTGACGCGGATCTCGCCCTCCTCGGCCAGCCAGGCGAAGAAGCGCTGGAGGCCGCGGTAGCGGTTCGCCGCGGTCGCCGGCCGCCAGCGCTCGAGCTGGTCGGCGATGAACGCCTCGACGTGCTCGCGGCCGATGGCCGCGACGTCGGTCGGCATGCCGCGCCCGGCCAGGAAGCCGCCCAGGGCCCGGACCGCCTCGGCGTAGGTCTTGAGGGTGGCGGGCGCGATGTTGGCCGCCCGGAGGTAGCGCGCGAACGAGGCCGCGCTGGAGGACAGGCCGCCGGGTGCGCTAAGATCGGCAGCGCCGGGGGTCGCCTCGGGTCTCGGAAGCTTCTGGTGTGTCGCCATGGCCGGTCGCACAATCATCAGCTGTTCGGGCCTAGTGCGTCAACCGGAATCGGTGGAATCGCCAGTTATCAGCTGTAACTGAGCGTGAAACCCGCGCCGACATAGCTCAGCGGTAGAGCAGCTGTTTCGTAAACAGCAGGTCCTCGGTTCAAATCCGAGTGTCGGCTCCAGCGATCTGAACGTGAAACCCGCCCGCGAGGGCGGGTTTCGTGCTGCTGTATGGCCACCTGACGCCCAGTCTGACGCCCGATCGACACGGATTCCTGCCGGTCGCCTGACCTCGGCAGACCACCATGCCAGCCTCCCGGGCGTCCGAGGGCCGTTCGTCGGAGTGTCCCAGGATGCTCTTGGCTGGACAGTGCGTTGGAGCCTTGATACCGAGGCTGGGTGCAGCTACGATTCGCAGGTGATGGTTGAGGCGCGGCGGTCGCAGGAGACGGCATCCCGTATCGAACAGGCGTTCGTGTCTGGGGACCGCGTCAGCACCTACACGCACAACCTGTATCGGTACCCTGCACGGTTCAGCCCCCAGATCGCTCGCGCCGCGATTGAGGCCTTCACCGATGAAGGTGAGCTGGTTCTGGACCCCTTCGTGGGGGGCGGCACCTCTGCCGTCGAGGCGTTCGCACTCCGCCGTCGCTTCCTCGGATCCGACATCAACAGCCTCGCCGTACTCGTTGCACGCGCCAAGACCCAGCTCCTTCGCGACGGTGAGTTTGGCGTACTTGAGGACTGGCTCCAATCAGCGAAGCGCGCGGAGGGCATCCCGGTCGATGGCATGGAGGGGGATCCGCGGCTGGGCAATGCTCCTGCGCATCTCGTGGAGGCGCTTGCCCCCTTCGTTCGCGGCGCGGCGGCGATAGAAGACAGCCGGACACAAGACGCCGCGCGGCTGATCCTCCTGGATGTGGGTCAGTGGGCTGTGGACGGCCGGGACGCCGAACTTGACATCGAGGCGATCCGCAGCGCCCTCCGGGGATCCCTCTCGCGGTTGCGCTCCGGTTTGGTGGAGCTCGAAGCCTCCTCGGGTGGAACCGCGGATGCTCCCGAGTTGGTCCTGGGGCCAGCGCAGACAGTCATGGACCAGGCGACGGGCACAACGGGCGGACGGGTGGCGCTGGTGTTGACGTCTCCACCCTATCCAGGCGTTCACGTTCTCTACCACCGATGGCAGGTGCGAGGACGCCGCGAGACGGGGCTGCCTTACTGGCTATCGGACACTCGAGACGGCGCGGGACCCAGCTTCTACATGATGGGAAGCCGTAACACGATCCTGGGCGAGTTGAACTACTTCACGACCGCCGCGACGATCTGGCGGGGCGTCAGAGAGCTCCTGCGCCCTGGTGGCATGGTGGTCCAGGTCATTGCGTTCGCTGATGCGGACAGGCAGCTGCCGAAGTACCTGGATGTAATGGCCACGGCTGGTTTCGTGCGGCGTGCCGACCTTGAGCCGTCCGACTGGCGGAACGTCCCAAACCGGCGTTGGTACAACAGGATCAAGCCGGATCGCGCTACCGGGCGGGAGCTCCTACTCGTCCACGAGGCCGACTCGGGCGGTCCGTCCGCCTAGTTCTTCTCTCGCTTCGACAGCTGCGCCATCAGCGGCACGATGGTTACGGCCATTCCCTGCGACGCGCTCTTGATGGCCTCGAACCCATCCGGGCTGCTCTGGGTGTCGTCGGTCGGCGCCTCCTCGCCAGCAGGAGCTTGGCGCTGCTGGTACAGCATTCCCAGCGAAAGCACGATGAGCCCGTACTTGTACCAGGAACGGACCAGATCCTCGCCTAGTGCGCGCCGTCTCACGAGCTCACTTCGGAGGTAGATGTTGTCCATGTTGATGTAGAGGTCCAGCTGGTCGTCATCGTCTCCGTGCCGCATGACCAGCGCTGACTTCTCGGTGAACTGGTACTTCTTCCAGTCCGCCTGGTAGACCTCGTTGACGGTCGGGATGCCAGACAGAGCGGCCCCGTCAGGCTTGGGCGGACCCCACGGAACATGAGGGCGTTCGGCCTCGACGTCGATTTGGAATGTAGCCACCATCGGCTCGATCCGAGACTCGTCCATCACGCTGACCGTCACCCCCATTCGATCGCCAACGTTCGCCGTGTTGGGGATGCCGAAGTGGAGGATTGCCTTGCCGTTCCAAAGGTGGACGGACTTGAACTCGGCAAGCCCGGTCACCTGTAGGACACCGTGGTCGCGGCGTTGCGGCGCGAAGTAGTCATTCGAGGCATCGGTCTCGAACTCGATTCGCGCTGACCAGTTTCGCGGCGTCTTCCGCACCAGACCGCCCTTTGGTTCATTGGCGATCCGGAAGTAGGTCGGGAACCGCTTTCCCTCGTAGGGAACCGGTTCGGGAAGCGGTCCGCCAGGAAGCTTGATCGCCTTGCCTCCGCCGAATAGGGCGGCGAGAGTGGGGTCGTCCTTGACGAGCTCCTGGACGACGGATTGGGTGTCCTCGTCAACAGACTTGCTCAGTGCGGCCTGTCGACGGCGGGCGTTGAGGTCCTTGAGTCCCTGGTGCTCGACGAGGTACTCGGCAATCGCGGCCTCCATCCGTCCCTTCTCCTCGATGTCCCGCATGCGGTCGCGTGACGCGAGGAACAGGTCTTCGTTGACATCGATCGGGACCTTCGTGCAATCGACCTGCACGATCATGGAGTCAGCGATGTAGTCCAGTTTCAGGGCCTTGCGGCGGAAGAACTCCGGCCCCCACTGCCCATGGAGTTGTCCGTTGACGTTGAAGAAGATCCCGGACGGGTAGCGCTTATCCGTGCTGTCGGCATCTGCCTTGATTACCGTGAGGCTCAGGTCGACTTCGCCCACTGTTGGCACGTTCAGGGGGGAACCGCCGTCGAAGCCTGGCTCCTTGTCCTTCGCGGCGTTGGCCAACACGGTGGAAAGACCTGACATTGTGGTCTCGTACGTGTTCGCTCGGTAGCCAGGTCGCCGTTCGAAGATCCGGACCGGCAGCGCCGTTTCCTGCAGGTACTGTTCAAGGGCATAGCGAAGGTCCAGCGTTGCCAGAGTCTTCAGCCCACCAGGCAGCCGGTAGTTCCACAGTCGAATGAAGGTTCCCGACCTCATAGCCGCCCCAGTCGCGGCGGGGTACGGCCCAGGTTGTAGTGGCAGCGTCTCAGCCTCAAACGCCGGGATCTCACCACCAGGCGCGAGGTACACGTACGTCGACTGGGGGTCGTCTGGCCCAGGGCGAAAGCGGCGAACCAGCGTGAAGCCCCAGTGGTTCCTGAGCGTCGGATCACCGTCGGAGGGGATGTCGTCGCGGCGGCGCGAGACGATCATCTGGAAGCTGTTCTCGCCGGCGAACTGCAGGACGCCAGTGCCTCCCATGTTGAACTTGCCCTGCACGAAAGGGATGTGGCGCTTGTTCTCGCGCAGGAGGCTCAGAAACGTGTCCGGGAACCGATCTGGCTGCTGCCCCTCACCGTCATCGATGATCGAGTAGTTGGGGTTGCTTCTTGGCCCGCTCGCGATCAGCTTCACACGCGATGCGATAGACGGCGGGATTGCGCGGCTGTCCAGCAACGACAGTCGGCCCCCTTTGACGCCAAGGAATGCCTCGACAGCGTCCGCCATGGTCTTCGGCGCCTGAGGCCCGCGGGGATCGATTCCGCGCGAGTAGCACTCAGCCATCAGGATCGCGTCGACCGAGTTGACCAGCTTCTCCACGAGTGACGCGACCGACGAGCTCTGCTGGTTTCCCACGATGCCGCGGTTGTTGGCGACGTTGCCGTAGGGAGTCCATGCCTCACGGTCGTCCCACAGACGACGGCTCTTGAGGATGCCCACGACCTCGTCTTCGTTCGCAGCATTGACCAGGTCAAGGCACAGGTCGTGGGCGGATGTACCGATCAATCGCATCAAGGTCGTCGTGCCCCCAGAGAAATGTCCATTCGAGGTCTAGGACGCAGGCCTGTCCGAATTATCGGCCGACCGCCAGCCGACCGTGCCGTACCCGTGCACAAGAGGGTGTCTCGGGTCACCTGATGAGGCTCACAGGGCTGCAGCATGCCCCCAGATGCCCGGACGCGGGCTGAAGAACGGGGTGATGTCAAACACAAACTCCCGCCTCTGTCCGCACTCGGGGCAGCAAACGGTGACGGAGTCGTGCCAGCGCCCAGCGACGGGATTCACGGTGTTTGACGCCAATCGCCACGGCGTTTGACAAGCGCACCTGCCGATGACCCTCTCTTCGTCCTCGACTCGGTCCACCACCTGGGGAGTTCGACCCATAGCCTCCTCCTTCCCGCTAGCCCAGTTTGAACTCACGCCGCTTCGGATTCTGGAACTTCAGCTTGGTCAGCTTCAGCTCTGCTTCGATGGCGCCAAAGATTTGGCGTACATCCTCGTCGCTGTACTCATATGCGTAGGGATTGCTCAAGTTTCCCAAGACGCGGATCTTCTCAAGCACGCCATTGGTGCGGCGTTCAGCGAGTCTCGTGAACGCGTCGCGCTTCGTCTCAACCATCCTCGACCTCCCTTGTTCGCGGTGCGACGCCATTCTCGCAGCGACGCATGCATTTGTCAAGGATCGTCAGCATTTTGAGAATCATGGTCCATCTTGTCCAGGGAGTCCGCTACTATGGCAGCGCCTCGCGGGGACTTTCGGGATCCGCCAGACGCGCCATGCTCGCGTCCAACTGACCTCGCCATCTCACTCGCAGGGTTGAGGAACGAGGCACATCAGCCGCACCCCGCCCCATGTCCTCACGTGTTCCTCTTGGGATTGGCCTCCGTTGGGGCGAAGCTAGTGCCGAAGGGTCTTGCGGAGACTCGCCGCGACCACGTAGCGTCGCCATAGCGCCGACAGGCGAAGTCAGGAGGGGAAGACGTGCCGGAGTTGTCACGGCGTTGGTCAGCCATGGGGATCGCAATCGTGCTTGCGGTGGCGCTCGCAGCGTGTGGGAGCTCGTCCGCGCCTCCGGCCAGTCCCAGTTCCCTGCCGGGGACAACCTTCACCGGTGATGGCTACACGGTCCTTATCCCGGACTCCCTGGGCGTCACCTACTCCCGCGACGCGGGAGCCGACACCTGGGAGAACACTTCGAAGAACCCCATGGTCGGGTTCAGCATCCTGATCGTGGGGAACCTGCTGCCGCCAGAGCTTTCCCTTGAGGGAGCCCTAGGCCGCGCGAAGAAGGGCCTAGCCGACGCCGGCACTACGGTGTCTTCAGCGACGCCCGTGGCCCTGCCTGGAGGACCTGCATACCGCGTCACGACGGACACTTCTGGAGTAGTAGCTTACGCGTTCTACCATGCCGGGACAGCGGCCCTCGTCATGATGGTAAATGTCCCTGCCGACGCTGAGCAGGCGGTCGCCGCCTCCTTCCGGATGGGCGGCTGAGACACTCGAAGGCCCTTTACAGGTGCGAGGCGAGGAGAGTGGCCATCTGCTCTGCGGCGTCCCGCTTGAGTGAGGGGATGACGTGAGCGTAGGTGTTCATCGTCAGGCTGATCTGCGAGTGGCCGAGTATCTCCATGACCACGCGCGGGCTCACGCCCTGAGCGAGAAGCAACGACGCGCAGCCGTGGCGCAGATCGTGGAAGCGCATCGCGGGGAGACCCGCTTCGGCGAGCAGATGCTTGAACCGGCGCGTGACGGCGGGACCATCGGCAGGAGTGCCGACTAGCGTGCAGAAGACGAATCTCTGGTCACGCCATCGGGCTCCGGCAAGAAGACGATCTTGATGCTGGCGGAGTCGATGGGTCCGCAACGCTACCACCGCAGGGTGCGGTAGGGCCAGCGTTCTCCGGCTCAGGCTCGTCTTCGGCTCTACCAGCTGCGGTTGTCCGCCGACTCGCTGCAAGGCATTCCGCACATACAGGGTGCCGGCATCAAGATCCACGTCCTCCCAGCGGAGCCCCAGGCACTCGCCCTGCCGAAGACCGGTGGCTAAGGCCAGGACGAAAAGGGCCTCAAATCGATCGCCCGTCACCGCCCTCAGGATGGCCCGTGCCGCTTCTGGGTCCAGGGCGGGAACCTGATAGCGCGGCACGCGTGGCGGCGACGCCAGCGCTGCCGCATTTCGGGGGACGAGGTCCCATCGCTGAGCCACGTTCAGTGCCCGGCGGAGGACTGCCCGGATGTGGCTCACGGTCCGTGGCGAGAGCCCTTCGGCCTGCTTCCTGTTGAGGAGCCTCTGAACGTCATCGGGACCCAGCTTCGCGAGCGTAAGCCTTCCAAGATCAGGCAGCACGTGAACCCGGAGCAACTGTTCGTAGGATCGGAAGGTGGTCCGACGCACGCTTGGGAGCACAGATTCCGCTAGCCACTCCTCAAGGTATGCGCCCAGAGTGAGGCGTCCGTTTCGTGTCGGGGTCATGCCCAGCTGCAGGGACCGCTGAGCGGCGACAAGCTTGTCCTGGACCTCCTTGCGGGTCTTCCCGTACAGGCTCTTTCGGACCCTGCGACCGCCCTGGTAGCCCAGGCTGATCCGGGCCGTCCAGCGGCCGTCTGACCGCTGGTAGATGTTCCCTTCGTCGCGACCGCGACGCGGCATTTGGCTTGCCTCCTTACCTGGATGGGGGTCAGCGTTGGGCGTCGAGCGGGCCGGTACGCTCGACGCGTCGCTCGAATTGAGCTCGCGCGGGGCCGTCCGCGGCGCGACGACCGGCTGTTTGCTGATCAGCAGGTACCACTAGGCTGCCCCTCCCCCACCCCTTGCGAACACCCGCGGCGCGACCACGGACTTGAGCAGCGGGGTTGGGGATTTCCCACACGGTGCGGGTGCCTCGCGCGATATCGGCACGCACGAGCCCCTCCCCACACGCGGTTAGGCCCACAAGCCGCGGCGATTGGCCCACACCGTGGGGTGGACCCGCGTGTGGGGTTTGCGCCGGGGATCATGCGAGACGACCGAACGAGCGCCACCGATCCAGTACGTGCCGGACCACGTCGTGTGAGCGCGCGCCAGGAGGGACCTCTCCACACCACCGTGATGCATCGCGCGGTCGGGCGTCCACCACGGGCCACAGCACCGCCCGCTGACCAGCCGAGGGTGGCAACCTCAAGCCACTGGCGAACCATGCCTCGAGGAATTCCGACCACTCAGGGCCCCATCCGGATTGACCGTCACGGACGAGACTCGCGCTGCTCGGAAGGGATCCTGGTGATGTTGGTGTTGCTGTTGCTGTTGGACCAGGCAATTGCCTGGACGTTTCCCTAGGTGCGCCCGTTCGCTCCCGAGGCGAATCCGGACCGATCTTGCCGAGGTTCTCACCGGGAGTTTGTGCGAACCTCCCGCCCGTGTCGCGCGGAGCGGAGCCGGACCTTGCCTGGCCGCCGCTGAGGCCGGCTGCAGCACGCGCGGCCCTGAGGTTCTCGATCTCGGATCTCGACCTGTTGACGCTGAGATAGCTGGCGAGGTGGATGCAGTCTCTCTCGACGTCCCAGAAGCCGGCCGCAATGAGCTCAGCTTCTCGTGCTGCGGTCCATTGCCGCAGTGACCGGGCCCTCCGTACCGGCAGCAGCCCGTCAAGCTGGTAACGGCTGGACTCGGCCCAAGCGATCAGGTTGAGGCCTACGGCAGCCGCCCCGAGACCGGCGTCAAGCATCCTGCCCGGAAGTTCGTCGGGTATGGAGAAGAAGGGCGGCCGCGGCCCGCTCATCGGGATTGACCCGAAGTTCTGCTGAGGCCGCCGCGGGCTAGCGCCACCTCCGGACTGAGATGCGCGCGTCGCCGTTCTCGTCAGTGTCGGCGACGAGGTTGCCCGTCGTGCTCGTCGCAACCAACTGCTCCAGGGCATCCAGTGGGACTCGGATGCTCTGGCCGATCCGGCAGCTGGGCAGGACGCCCTCTGCGATCAACTTGTAGCACCTCGACCGGCTGATGCCGAGGGCTTCGGCGGCCTCGTCCGGGCGAAGAAGGATTCGAGTCATGGCCAAGTTCCTCGTGCCTGTGGTCCCTGCTGGACCGGCTGCCGTCCCAGTGGACCGGCAGATGCAGTAGACTTCGGCTCGTGAGCTCTGTCGATCGGGAAGCCGTAAAAGAAACCGTTGAGTCGCGCCACTTCGAGTCCGGCTATGTCTTTCAGCCGTGGACGCGCTCGGTCGCTGGTTACCGCTGGCGATCCGACCTTGTTGCGCTGGGCGCCTCGGACGACGAGGGGGAGGTCTGGCTGGTCGCCGAGTCGAGTGGGGCGGAGAGGATCACCCTCGCTCGGCGGTGGGCCGTCTTGAGCAGGGCCTTCCTGCGCCTCGCGGAGCGACCGACGGATGACGCTATTCGGAATTTCGCCTCGAAGTGGGGCTTGATGGGCCCTGGTACCGCTCTTCGGCCGCGCGGAGACAACGAGTACAGAGGCCTTGCGGGTGAGAGCAGGTCCGAGTGGCTGGACCAGCTGGCCCGCTACCGCATGCTGCACGTCCTCTGGGAGGATGCCAAGATCCTGCGCAACCCGGACTCGTACGGCCTCACCAGGGCTCGCGAGGCAGAACGGGGCGTGAGAGTTGTCCGCGAAGACAACGCCATTCGCCTAGAGCTTGACGCCAAGCACCATGGCACGAGGTCGCTCGGCAGGGGGGTCTACGTGGTCTGGCCGGGCGAGGAGGAGGCCTTCGCGCGGTTGATCGGTGCCAAGAGCCAGGACGTCGCCCTCTTCTATGTCGCTCGCGAGGTGAACAAGCATCTCGGCAGGGTCCAGCCCGTTCTGCTGCCCTTCCTCGGCATGAAGCTCCGCGAGAGCCCCACGAGCCTTCTCGCTGCTCTGTATCTCGGTATGGCTCAAGAGATGGCCGGTGGTGCCCGACCCGAGCGCCCGTGCGAGTTCTCGGGTTGCGGCCGGAGTTTCCTCCCCGGACGCATCGACCAGAGGTACTGCTCGGACTCGTGCCGTGTCAGCGCTGCCTACCACCGCCGCGTGGCACGGCCGGAAGCGTCCAGCCGACGCCCATCCTGACGCCCACAGGGCTGGACGGCGGGGGACGATCTGCCCCAAGCACGAGACGGCTCCATGCTCGGTGCCGATCATTCTGGAGCCGGGTAGATGCCTGGAGACACGCCATTCCCGATTTCGTAAACAGCAGGTCCTCGGTTCAAATCCGAGTGTCGGCTCCAGCGATCTGAACGTGAGACCCGGCCCATCGGCCGGGTCTCTTGCTGTCCGGCGGGCGGCTGACGGCTGCGTTGATGGCCACGGGTCTGAAACAGGCGAGATCAAACCGGCTGACAACGGCCGACGTCGGACGCACGTCGCCGTGGCTCGACGGAGGGGCCGACTCCCAGGCATCACGACCTCAGAGGCATTGCGTCCCACGCGCAGTGCGGGCAGCGGCTCGCCTCCGACCGGATCGCCTCTGCACAGCGCGGGCACCGGCGGTAGTTCCCCCTCGTGCCCAGCGGGGCGAGCCCGATGAGGAGCACCGCTAGCGGACCCAACACGAGCCCGATGACCATCCAGAGGAAGGGCTCGCGTCCCCGGGTCGCGGCGAGCCACGCCGCGGGAAGCCCCCCGAAGACCAGCATCGCAATGAGCCAGAGCAGGAACAGCGACAGCGTGAAGTTCGCGAAGGCGTCGCCGACCGTCGTGACGTCCAATGGTGGTGCCTCCCGTTTGGGCCGCAGACCAGATGATGCCCCGTGCCTGCGCCGCCGGCTGGCCGTTCGGCGCGACGCCGCGTGGGGCCCGAGGTGGTGACCGCGCTCCTCGGCCCGCGGGCTTCGGCGCGAGGTGCTCTGATCCCTCGCGGCCGAACTCGCCGATACGCCGCGCCGGCACACCTCCTGCCCGAACCGGGCCACGGGGCGGCCCTGGGGCCCTGCACCGAGGGTGCTTGACGCCGACGATGGAGCAATGACCCGACCCCCGGCGCTCGCGCCACGTCAAGCCGCTCCGGGAGCCACCTCGACGCGGAGGTCGCGGCCCTCCCAGCGGCCGGCCTCGGGCCACCAGAACGTGAATTGGACGGCGCCGCCCACCGCCAGCCGATCCGATCCGGGGATGTCGGCCACCCAGACGCCCAGGCCCGTGTCGCGGGCGTCGAGGTCGGCCCATCGCTGGCCGCCGTCGGTCGAGAACCGGACCCGGGCCGGCGCCATCAGCTCCAGGCGCAGGGTGCGCCCCTCGGGCATCGACGGGCGTGCCGCCGTGAACCGCCACGTCGCCCGGGTCGGGGTCGGGGCGATCCCGTGGTAGCGTCGCCATGCCGCCTCGGGACGGTCGATTGAGTGGCCGAGCGCAATCGACCGCACGAGCTTGACGTACTCCGCGTGCGCCCACGCCAGCGGCATCGCCGAGCCGCTCGGCCGGCCGGGGGCGAGGCGGCGCGCGGGGATCGGCGCCGCGTCCCAGACCTGCTCGGGCAGCATCCCCCCGCCCGACGCCATGCGCCGCATCGCCTCGAGGTAGGGCCGGGCGTCGCGCCCTGCGTCGAGCTCGTAGTGGCCGCGCTCGCCGACCAGGAGCGGCCACCCCCGCCCGATCCCCGTCCCGTCGAACGCGCTCCCGTCCTCGTGCTCGCCGTAGCCGTCGCCGGTGTAGCGGTGCCAGACCGGGCCGCTGGGCGTATCGGTGCGCAGGAGGGCGTCGGCCACCGCGAGGGTCGACACGATCCGCGGGTCGTCGGGGCGGCGGAGCCCGAAGCGGACGAGGGCGAGGAAGTCGGTCCCCACCACCTCGTCGGCCGGGACCATCGACGTCTCGGCCGGCAGGTTCCGGATTGGGACGGGCGTCGAGATCGGCGCCCCGGCGAGCACGTCGGGCGAGGCGATCCGGACGTAGTGGCCCTCGACGCCATGGGCAGCGTCCAGGCGGGTGCCGCGGGCATAGGTCCAGTCCTCGATGGAGGCGTTCCAGTCGTCCGCGAGCTCGAGGCAGTAGGCGGCGGAAGGCTCCGGCAGGTGGTCCGCGGCCACGACGAGCGCAGCCACGACGGGCGCCAGCGTGGACGGGCAGAGGCCCGCGGTCTCCTCCCAGCGGTCCTCGCTCGTGACCGGGCCGGTCCGCGCGATGAACCCGGCGGCGCGGGCGATCATGACGTCGAGCGCCGGCTGGGCGACGAGGGTCGCGAACGCCTCGGCGTGGCTGCCCGTCCTGCCGTGCATGTGGGAGGCGCCCGTCCGAAGCGCCCCGGCCAGGAGCAGCGGGTAGGCCGATTCGTCGAGCTGCAGGCCGGTCCAGTACGGGACCCCGTCCACCCACTGGTTCTGGGGCCAGTGGCCGTCCGGCTCCTGGCTGGCCACGAGATAGGCCAGCGTGCGCCGGGCCGTGGCCGCGGCGCCCAGCGCAACGACCGCGCCCGCGGACTCGACCAGGTCCCGCGCCCAGACCAGGTGGTAGCCGCCGAGGTCGTTGCGGGTGTTGCCCCACGGGATCGACAGGCTGGCCACGGTCGCGCCGGGGAGCGTCCGGTCCTGGTGCGTCCGGAGCACCGACGCCGAGGCGAGGTACAGGTCGCGGTCCGCCTGGGGCAGGTCGTCGGGCGGGTCCACCACGGTCCGGAGGAAGCCGTGCCAGTTGCCGACGTACTCGGCCCAGGCGTCCTCGAACTGGGCGGACAGCGCCGCCGACGCCTCGAGCCCGGCCTCCTCGGGCCGTCCGCCGAACGCCAGCGCGAGCTGGGCCCGACCGCCGTCGAGCGCGAGCTCGGTCATCGCGGCCACGTTGCCGGCGTCGGTGCGCGCGTGGGTCCAGGTCATCCGGCCATTGGCCGCGAAGTCCTGCCAGCCGTCGGACGCGCCGACGTAGCCGACGCTCTGGCGGACGGGAGCCGGCTCGGATGCGAGCGCGAGCGCCCACGGCCCGTCCTGGGCGAAGAGCATGGGGCGGCCCTTGTGGGTGCCCACCCACGCACGGCCGTGGCGGCCGCTGAACCCCAGGTGGGGCGCCAGGAGCGGGTACAGGCGAAGGGGGTGGGCCGCCCGCCCCGGGTCGTCGGCGTCGCGGAGGTCGTCCAGCCGCGCCTCGATCCGGACGACGTCCGCGTGGTCGTCGGCGATGATGCGCAGGGTGAGCTCGTAGCGCGGATGGCGGTGCACTGCGGTGATGGCCGGCACCCCGTCGCCCTCGCCGTGGACGTCGTGCGACGCGTCCCGCTTGACCTCGCTCCAGAAGCCCGCGTCGTCCGCCACGATGAAGCCGAGGTCGCGGATCTGGGGCCGGTCCACGTGCGGCCAGTAGACCTCGTTGAGGATGCCCCGCCCGATGGTGAACCACACCCGGCTCGAGTAGTGCGACGTCCCGACGGCGTCCTTGTCGCTGCTCGACCAGGTCGGCTCGATGCCGGGCGCGCCGGGTGCGACGGGACCGTCGACCGGCCAGTCCATCTCGTTCATCGGGCGGCTGTGGCTGCGTGTCCCGGCCGCGAAGAGGCCTGTCCCGAGCCAGTCATCTGCGTTGACGCCCCTTTCGCTGCTGCGGCGTCCTGCCGTCCGGCAAGTGTGCACGCAGCGGGCCGTCGTGTCGCGCGGGTGCCCGACCCGCCGAGGGTCAACGCAGCGCGGTGCCGGGCCGCGCGCCGCGGGCCGGCCCGTCGGCTAGCGGCCGTACCGCTGGATCGCCGCGGTGATGCGGGTGTAGGCGTCGGCCGTCGCGTCCATGTTCTTGTCGTCCATGAACGAGAACGCGAACAGCCCGGCGTTCGTCAGCTTGGCCATCTCGGCGTCGGTGAAGAGGGCGGTCGTGTCGGCGTCGAAGACGGCCTGGGAGCTGTTGTCGGGCTTGTAGTGCGCCACCATCACGGGCCCGTACCTGGCCAGCTGGCCGGTCATCGCCTCGATGTCGGAGACGTTGGTGTCGCTCTGCATGGCCTGGAAGGACTGGAAGTCGGAGATCCCCATCACGTCGGCGAAGTCGGCGAACATCGGGTTCGCCATCCTGGCCTCCCAGCCGCCCCAGCCCAGCGAGACCTTCGCGTTGGGCGCATTGGCGTGGAAGATGGCGAGGGCCGACCGGTAGGCGTCCTTGAGGGCCGCCCAGTAGGCGAGGTTGTCCGACCAGGTTGGCGTTGGCGCGTACGTCTGGAACTCGGTGAACAGCGTCACGTACAGGGTCGGGCCGCCCGCCTGCCCTGCCCAGATCTTGGAGAGGGCCGTCATGTCGGAGAGGAACTGCGCCGAGAGCGGGTAGGCCCGCCCGGCAGCCGCGCCGTACTTCGTCATCGTCGTCGTGACGGCCGAGCTGCTCGCGTACACGATGAGGTGCGCGGAGTACCCAGCTGCGTAGGCCTTGGGGATGGCGTTCGCCGCCCATCCCGACATCCACGAGAGATCGCCCGTCCCGTTGAACCAGGAGGTCAACAGGTGCACCGGGGCGGCGCTGGTGATGGGCGCGGTGAGGTCGCCGTCGAGCTCCGTGCCCAGGCCGAAGAGCACCTTGGCCGGCTTCGGCTGCGCCGGGGCGGGCGTGGGCACGGGCGTCGGGGTCGGGGCGGCCACCGGGGTCGGCGTGGGCACCGGGATCGGCGTGGACACAGGCGTCGGGGTGGGCACGTGCGTCGGGGCGGGCAGCCGGACCCGGACGGTCACCGGGATCCGTGCGAGCACCACGCCGTTCCGCACGGCCGTGAGCACGTGGCGTCCGGGCTTGGCGCGCGGCGGGACCGTGACGTGCGTGGCCAGGATGCCGTAGTAGGTCGTCCGCACCAGGGGCATCCCGGTGGCGGATCCGTCCCAACGCATCCGGACCAGGACGTGGTGCGGGAACCTGGTGCCCCGGACGGTCAGCCTCGTGCCCGGGACGCCGCTGCCGGATGCGGAAAGGGTGGGGCGCGTGTATCCCAGGGCGCCTGACGCCAGCGTCATCAGGAGCATCAGCGCGACGAGCAGGGCGACCGGCAGCCGCCGACGCTGCCAGGGCGAGGGCTCGGCCCGGAGGGGCGGCGTGGGGTCGGGGGCGGCGGGGCGCCGGCCGATCTGCATCGATCTCTCCTGCCGCCGGACCCCTGGAACCGGCCGCTCCTGGACGGCCACCATGGGCGCCAGGGTCCGGCTTGCCGGGCTCGGCTCGCCACGACGGGAGCGTCGCAGCCGCGCGCGCCGAGCGCCATGGCGAGATGGTCATGGGCGACCGTGGCCCTCTCGTCATCGGCCGAATGCTC
>JAJYMP010000295.1 GCA_021786915.1 Chloroflexota bacterium | reverse complement strand
CGCGAGGCCAGAGCTGCCGAGCGTTACCTGACTTCCCAGTTGGGGTTTCCCGTCCGCATGGGCTTCACCGGACCCACGACGCCCGCGCAGTGGCGGAAACGCATCGCGAGAGAAGCGGAACGACACGCACGCGACGCTGATGTCCCACCCCGGTAGGCTTCTCGTGCCGACGGCGAGGACTGGCGTGAGCCGAACCGAGGCAGACGAGCCGGACTGAGCGCCGCCGATCGGGCTGCAGTCCACACGATCGGGCAGCAACCCTTGTCGCCCTGGGTCTCCAGGGCTACGGTGTGTTCGGCTGTCCGTAGCGGTGCACCAGATGAAGAAATCACGGATCGGAATCCACTGGGCGGCACTCCCAGCTGCGATCTACGGTCTGGTCATCGTGTGGACCCGGTACGGTGTGTTAGCCACCCTGGTAGGAGCGCTATTCGGCCTCCTCCTCGTGCTCTACGTGGAGCACCGAGCACGTAAGCGCAGGGATCGCACGGACAACTCCTGAGCCACGAGTG
Source organism: Chloroflexota bacterium (assembly GCA_021786915.1). Next base: position 6,415 of record JAJYMP010000295.1, on the reverse strand, counting down.
ACGTCGGGTGCAGGCGGCCGAGGCGGATAACAATGGGCCGCGAAATCGACTAGGGCCCGCCTGGCTCGGAACCGGGGAGCGCGACGGCCTGTGGGGCCTTGAACGCTCACGAGCCGCACGTGGTCGGTCGACACACGGCCGTGCTGGGCAGTCTCGCCTGGCCTGCTTCCCCCGAGAGACTTGTGGCCGAACAGGCCCCCAACCGGCGACGGCGGCGTCTCGTGTCGAGCCCCCCGGATGCAGTGTTCGGCCACGTTCGCGAAGGACCTGCTTTCGGCGAGTCTCGCGCCAGTGGCAGGCCGCTACTCGCCCACCCCGTCTTCCTCCGCCGGCCGGGCGGGCAGACCCGCGGCCAACGCAATGACCACCAGCAGCATACCGATAGCGGTCAGCATCGCGTGGACCATCAGGGGCAAGGTGCCCGACCAGGCCAGGCCGAGCAGGCCCTGCATGAGCAAGAGCACGTCGAGCAGCAGCACGGCGGCGAACCAGCCGCCGCTGCCGGCGACGGCCAGCCACCATGCCTGCCGCGGCGCCCGCCCCAGCCGCACGCCGCTGACCGCGGCCCATACAAGGAGCGCGATGGCGACCTTGACGTTGGCGAGCTCCTCGGCCGTCAGGCGTTCGATGAGACGCTCGGGAACCTGCTCGAGTGCGGCGGCCAGCCGGAGGGTGCCCGGTCCCCCGATTTCCACCGGGTCGGCCCTCGTCGCCAGAGCGATCGCCCGGGCGAGCTTGATGTCGGGCATCTGCGTTCCTCCCGCCGACGTGCTCTCGGCTGCGGGCCCGGCGCCCCGCGCCGGGGCGCCGGAGGATCGGCGGGGCCTCCGGGCCGTCAACCTGTGGGGCGCGCCCGTGGGCGGAGGACCCTGCAGGGGATCTGCGAGATTGGCAGTGGGGGCATGTCACTCGGCCCGACGGCCGCCCGTCCCTCTCGGCGTCACGCGATGCACCGCCGGCACGAGCTGTCGGTCTGCTGGGCGACTGACGGCGTGACTCGGAGGCTCCTAGCGTGCGCGCGAAGGCGCGTCGACGGCTGGATGGGCCGTGGTCGAGCCATCCAGCCCGCGCAGGTGAAGGAGCGCCATGGAACGACGCGCGGTCGAGCACCGTTCGCGGGTCGGGGCACACGGAGTGCGCGAGACGCACGTCCTCTCAGCACCCCTGCTCTGCTTCGACTTCGCCGAGGAGATCGCGGGACTTCGTCGCGAGCGTCAGTTCCAGCAGCACGACCGAAACGCAAAGACGCTGGTGAAGACGGATGCGTTCCGCATTGTTCTCGTCGTCCTCAGGACCGGAGCCCGTTTTGACGAGGACGACCCGCGGGGCCACGTGAGCGTGCAGGTTCGGCAGGGCCGGGTTTCGCTGCACGTGGGCGACGAGAGCACCGAAGTCGGCACAGGGCAGATGGCCGCCCTCGCCGCGGGCCACCCGTGGCGCGCGCTTGCGGCCGAGGACAGCGCCATCCTCCTCCATTTCAGCTGGCCGGGCTGATCGTGGGGGATCGCTCCCCGCTACGGCATGCGGGTCCCGGCCCGGCAGACCGCCAGGACGGCCCCCTGCGTGGAGGCTCGGGGCGGACTGCAGGCGTGGACGATGCCGTGGAGCGCGCCTTGCGTGGCGTCCATCGGTACTTCAAGCGCGGCGAGCCCGCGTCGGATGGCTGGACAATGCTCACCACTGGCCGTCGCGAGTGGGAGTCCTTCTACCGCGACCGCTGGCAGCACGACAAGGCCGTTCGTTCGACGCATGGGGTCAACTGCACCGGCTCGTGCTCATGGATGGTGTACGTCAAGGATGGCTACATCACCTGGGAGAGCCAGGCCGTCGACTACCCGTCTGTCGGGCCGGACATGCCCGAGTACGAGCCGCGCGGCTGCCCCCGTGGCGCCTCGTTCTCCTGGTACACCTACTCGCCGCTGCGGGTGAAGTACCCGTACATCCGCGGCTCGCTGCAGGAGCTCTGGCAGGCGGCGTTGGCCCGGCTCGGTGATCCCGTGGAAGCTTGGGGTTCGATCGTCGAGGATCCCGAGGCGGGCCGTTGCTACAAGGCAGAGCGCGGCCGGGGCGGCTTCGTGCGGGCGAGCTGGGAGGAAGCGGTCGAGATGATCGCTGCCGCCCACGTCTACACGATCAAGCGGTACGGCCCCGATCGGGTGGTGGGCTTCACCCCGATCCCGGCCATGTCGATGGTCTCGTACGCCGGCGGCACCCGCTTCCTCTCCCTGATCGGCGGGGTGATCCTGTCGTTCTACGACTGGTACGCGGACCTGCCCCCTGCCTCGCCGCAGGTCTTCGGCGACCAGACCGACGTCCCCGAGTCAGCTGACTGGTGGAACGCCGCCTACCTGATCATCTGGGGCACCAACATCCCGATCACCCGGACCCCGGACGCGCACTTCATGGTCGAGGCTCGTTACCGGGGTCAGAAGGTGGTCGTTGTCTCGCCCGACTACTCCGACCACACGAAGTTCGCGGACGACTGGCTCGCGGCACAGCCGGGGACCGACGGGGCGCTGGCCATGGCCATGGGCCACGTCATCCTGCGCGAGTACTACGTCGAGCGCCAGGTGCCCTACTTCGAGGACTACGCGCGGCGCTTCACGGACCTGCCCTTCCTCGTGACGCTCCGGGAGCGCGCCCCCGGCGTCTACACCGGGGATCGCTTCCTCCACGCGGCCGACCTGCCCGCCGACCCCGCCGCATCGAGCGAGCACGCCGAGTGGAAGACCGTCGTGCTCGACGAGGCCATGGGCGCGCCAGCGGTGCCCAATGGCTCGATCGGCTTCCGGCACGGCGAGGAGGGTGAGGGCCGCTGGAACCTGGACCTGGGCACCATCCGGCCGGTGTTGACGCTGCTCGGCCGGCCCGACGCCGAACCGGTGGCGGTCGACCTGCCCCGCTTCGACGAGGGTCCGACCGAGGGCGGCTCGACGATGCGCCGGGGGGTGCCCGCCGTCCGCGTCGGGGACCACCTGGTGACGACCGTCTTCGACCTGCTGCTGGCGCAGTACGGCGTGGCCCGCGCGGGGCTCCCGGGCGACTGGCCGACGGGGTACGACGATGCCACGCAGCCCTGCACGCCGGCCTGGCAGGAGCCCATCACCTCGGTCCCCGCAGAGGCGGCTGCCCGGATCGGCCGCGAGTTCGCCCGCAATGCCGAGCTGACCAAGGGCCGCTCGATGATCGCCATGGGGGCGGGCACCAACCACTGGTACCACTCCGACCAGATCTATCGCGCGTTCCTCTCGCTGATCGCGCTGTGCGGCTGCGAGGGCGTCAACGGCGGCGGCTGGGCGCACTACGTGGGGCAGGAGAAGGTTCGGCCACTCGGCGGCTGGTCGACGCTGGCGTTCGCCACCGACTGGGTGCGCCCCACGCGCCACCAGGCGGGGACGCCGTACTGGTACCTCGCCAGCGACCAGTGGCGGTACGAGGGGTTCGATGCCGGCGAGCTCGCCTCGCCGCTCGGCCAGGGCCTCTTCGAGGGTCGCCAGTTCGTCGACTGCAACCTGCAGGCCGCCCGGATGGGCTGGCTGCCCTCGAATCCCACCTTCGACCGGAACCCGCTCGCTCTCGTGGGGGAGGCAGACCTCGAGGGTCGCGACCCGGCCGAGCACGTCCTCGACGAGCTGAAGGCGGGTCGGCTCAACTTCGCGGCCGCGGACCCGGATGCCCCAGAGAACTTCCCGCGCGTCCTGACCGTCTGGCGTGCGAACCTGTTCACGTCGTCCGGGAAGGGCCACGAGTACTTCCTGCGCCACCTCCTCGGCTCGCCCCTGGAGGCCGTCCGGGCGCAGGAGTCGCCGCCGGACCTGCGCCCAGCCGAGGTCGTGTGGCGCGACGAGGCGCCCCGCGGCAAGCTCGATCTGCTGACGACGATCGACTTCCGGATGACGGGCACCTGCCTCTTCTCGGACATCGTCCTGCCGGCGGCGACCTGGTACGAGAAGCACGACCTCTCGACCACCGACCTGCATCCCTTCGTCAACTCCTTCAACCCCGCCATCGCGCCGCCCTGGGAGGCGCGGACCGACTGGGATGCCTGGAAGGCGGTCGCCGCGCGCTTCTCGGCGCTGGCCCGGACGCACCTCGGTGTCCGGCGCGATCTGCTCGCCGTGCCGCTGCTGCACGACAGCCCCGACGAGCTCGCCCAGCCCTCGGGAATTGCGCGTGACTGGGGGCGCGGCGAGTGCGAGCCGATCCCCGGCCAGACGATGCCGAAGCTCGTCGTCGTCGAGCGCGACTACGGGGCGGTGGCCGAGAAGCTCACGGCCCTGGGTCCGCTGGTGGAGCAGCAGGGGATCACCGTCAAGGGGATCTCCTGGACGCCCACCGACGACGTGGCTTACCTCGCGGCGCACAACGGGATCGTCCGGGGTGGCGTCGCGGACGGGCGGCCATCCCTGGAGCAGGCCGAGGGTGTCTGCGAAGCGATCCTGGCGCTGTCGGGCACGACCAACGGCCGCAACGCCGTGGAGAGCTTCCGCTCGCTCGAGCGGCGGACCGGCGTGCCGCTCGCCGACCTGGCTGCGAGTCGGGCGGGCGATCGGGTGACCTTCGCCGACACGCAGCGCGGACCGTCCACCGTCATCACCTCAGCCGAGTGGTCGGGCATCGAGGCCGAGGACCGGCGCTATGCCCCGTTCACCCAGAACGTCGAGCGGGGCATCCCCTGGCACACCCTCTCCGGGCGGCAGCACTTCTACCTCGACCACGCCTGGCTCCTCGAGCTCGGCGACGGTCTGCCGGCCTTCCGGCCACCGCTCGACCTCCCGCGCCACTTCGGCTCAGACGGGATGGGTGCCGCCGATGGCCTGGAACTGACCGTCCGCTACCTGACCCCGCACTCGAAGATGTCGATCCACTCCGAGTACCAGGACAACCTCCACATGCTGACCCTCTTCCGGGGCGGCGCGGTCATCTGGATGAACGACCAGGACGCGACCCGGATCGGTGTCGCCGACAACGACTGGATCGAGGCGTACAACCGCAACGGGGCCGTCTCCTGCCGGGCGGTGGTGAGCCACCGGATCCCGTCCGGGACGTGCCTCATGTACCACGCCAAGGACCGCCACCTGCAGTCCCCGATCAGCGAGGTGACGGGAAGGCGCGGCGGCACGGACAACAGCCTCACCCGCCTGGTGATGAAGCCGAGCCACATGGTCGGCGGGTACGCGCAGCTCTCCTGGGGATTCAACTACTACGGCCCGTGCGGCTCCCAGCGGGACGAGACGACGGTCATCCGCAAGCGCAGCGCGGAGGTGCGCTTCTGATGCGTGTGATGGCCCACGTCGGGATGGTCATGAACCTCGACAAGTGCATCGGCTGCCACACCTGCAGCGTCACCTGCAAGCAGGTCTGGACCAACCGGCCGGGCACGGACTACGTCTGGTTCAACAACGTGGAGACGAAGCCCGGCCTGGGCTACCCGAAGGGTTACGAGGACCAGGAGCACTGGAAGGGCGGTTGGGAACTCGATCGGCGCGGCAAGCTTCGCCTCAAGGGTGGCGGTGCGATCCGCAAGCTCCTGACGATCTTTGCCAACCCGGATCTGCCCTCGATCGATGACTACGGGGAGCCCTGGACCTACGACTACGAGCGGCTCTTCACGGCACCGGTCTCCGAGCACGGCCCGGTCGCGCGCGCCCAGTCGCGCCTGACCGGCAAGCCCATCGCGCTGCAGTGGGGCTCGAACTGGGAGGACGACCTGGCGGGGGCGCCGCAGACAGCGCCCGGAGATCCCAACCTGCGAGGGATCGAGGAGAAGGTGCGGTTCGAGTACGAGCAGGCCTTCATGTTCTACCTGCCCCGGATCTGCGAGCACTGCCTCAACCCGTCCTGCGTCGCCTCCTGTCCCTCGGGGGCGATGTACAAGCGCGAGGAGGACGGGATCGTCCTGGTCGACCAGGACGCGTGCCGGGGCTGGCGGTTCTGCGTCAGCGGCTGCCCTTACAAGAAGGTCTACTTCAACCACAAGAGCGGCAAGGCCGAGAAGTGCACCTTCTGCTACCCCCGCATCGAGATCGGCCAGCCGACGATCTGCTCGGAGACGTGCGTCGGACGGCTCCGCTACCTCGGGCTCGTCCTCTACGACGCCGACCGGGTCGAGGCCGCCGCCTCCGTCCGCGATCCCGCACAGCTGCGCGAGGCGCAGCTCGACGTGTTCCTTGACCCGCACGACACCGCCGTCCTGGCCGAGGCGCGGCGGAGCGGCATCCCCGAGGACTGGATCGCTGCGGCCCAACGCTCGCCGATCTACACCCTCGCGGTCCGCTTCGGGCTGGCGCTGCCGCTCCATCCCGAGTTCCGGACGCTGCCGATGGTCTGGTACGTGCCGCCCCTGTCGCCCGTCCTCGACGCGCTGGCGGAGAACGAGGAGCAGCGGAACCCGGACGTCGTGTTCCACGCGATC
>JAJYMP010000531.1 GCA_021786915.1 Chloroflexota bacterium | reverse complement strand
CAGCGCCCACACCGTGCGCCGCCACATCGCCAACCTGGCGGCCAAGCTCGGCGTGCGTGGCCGCGTGGCGCTCGTCCGCTATGCGATCGAGCACCAGCTCGTGCACGACGAGGGCTGATCCGCTCCTGGTGATGTGACGCCGGTTCGGGGGTCGGGGATCAGACGGGGCCTCCGGGTCAGCCGGTACCGAGCGGGGCCGGCCGGAGTGCGGAGCTGGCGGGGCGCGTACCGGGGGCGGGCGGGCGGGCGTGCCGTGCCGGGGCGGGGCGGGTGCCGGGGCGGGGCGCGTGCCGGGGCGGGGCGCGTGCCGGGCGCTCCTCCGCGGGCGTCCACCGGCGCCCGTACTGCGCACGAGGACAAAGCGCCCGGATCGGCGGCCGAAGGGGCTGTCGGAGACCGCTTGGGCGACGGTCGTTCTGCGCTGGAGGACAAACCGCCCGAATCGGCGGCCGAAGGCGCGGTTACCGGCCGCCCGACACCCGGTCACCGGCCGCCCGACCGGGGTTTGTTCTGCGCAGCGCAACCGGCTGCCTGAATCGAGCCCGGAACCAGCTCGCGCCGGCCGCCCGACCGGGGTTTGTTCTGCGCAGCGCAACCGGCTGCCTGGCTCGTCGCTCCCCGGGCCTCGCGCCGGCCACCGCCCCGGGCCGCCCCCGCGGGCGCGCCGCTCCGGGACCGACCCGGCCCCCGGCGGGCCCGCTCCGGCCGCCGCCGGCCCGGCCCGGCCCCCTCCCCCTCACCCCTGAGCAGCACCCGCTGCCGCGCGCCCGCCGGGGCGAGGACTCGCGCGGGTCTGATCGGCCGAGCTCGCGGCGGAATCAGCCCAGCTCGCGGCGGACCACCGGGAACCGCTCGTCGTCGACGGCCAGCCGGAAGCCGGCGGCGAGCCAGAACGCCGGGCTGGCCGCGCTCGTGGCGTCCGGTCGCGCACCTGCCTCCGGGTACGCCTCGACCGCGGCGAAGCCACGGCCGGCGAGGTCGTCGCAGACCGCCTCGACGAGGCGCAGCGCGTGGCCCCGGCCTCGCGCCTCGGCCGTCGTCGCGATGCAGGTGATGACGGCCGGGAGCGGCGCCTGCGGGAGCTGCGGGTAGAGGTCGCGCAGCCGGAGGGCGCGCGGATAGGCGGAGAGCGGGCCGAACTGGGCGTAGGCCACCGGTCGATCGTCGGCCAGGAGCACCTTCGCGTAGCTGCCGAAGATCGCCAGACCCCGTCCCAGGAGCGCCAGCTTGCGCGGCGCGCCGGTCTCGAGCCGCTGGGGCTGCGGCTTCGGCGGCGCGAACGGGTTGTCGACCAGCCGGTCCTCCTCGTCGATCGCGAACGGGTTGAAGGGAGGACCCGACTTCGGGGGCGGCGCGAACGGGTTGTCCACGACGCGGGTCGGCCAGGAGGCGGGCGCCCCGCCCGCAGTCGAGGCCGCGGCCGAGCCCGGAGCTGAGCCCGCGGCCGAACCCGCCGCCAAACCCGGAGCTGAGCCCGCGGTCGAGGCCGCGGCCGAGCCCGGAGCTGAGCCCGCGGCCGAATCCGAGGCTGAGCCCGGCGCCGGGCCGGGGGCTCGCTGGAGCCAGCTCGCCCGGTGCGCCTTCGAGCCCCGCTCGGCATCCTCCCAGTAGTCGCAGGTGCGGTGATCGAACGCCGGGTCGGCGCAGGGCGGAATGAGCTCGAACGACGCCTCGTCACGGACGTCGGTGATCCGGATCGCGGTCATGCCGAACCGGAGTCTACGACAGACGCTGCCCGGCGGGAGGCAGGAACGGGGTGGGGCCAGGGCCGGCTCCGGCGCCTCCACGAACGCTCACGGCCTCATGCGAACGGTTCCTCCTGGGCGCTGCGGCCATGGCTACGCCGACCTGATGGACGAGAACGGGCGCGGCACTCTACCATCCGCGTGGCTTCACGCCCTGTTCCTTGCCACGCTGACCGTCACGTCGCTGATCCACGCTGCCTGACCCGAACCATTCACACCATGCCTCGATCACCGCACCCTCGCCCACCTGCCCGGCGTGGGCGGGTGGGAGAACCCTGAGCCGAGACGGCAGGGAGACCGCGATGCTTCCCCGGCGCACCGACGGCGACCGACCGCAGCTGCACCTGACGCCCCTGTCCGGCTGGATGAATGATCCCAACGGCCTCGCCTTCCACGATGGCCGGCTGCACGCCTTCTTCCAGCATGAGCCGGATCAACCGCGCTGGGGCCGGATGCGCTGGGGGCATGCGGCCAGTTCCGACCTGATGACGTGGGAGCACTTGCCGATCGCCCTCGAACCAGGCGCGCGCGGGCCGGATCGCCTGGGCTGCTGGTCGGGCTCCCTTGTCGTCGACGACTCCCGCCTGCCGATGATCTTCTACACCGGCGTGGTCCGTCGCCAGGGTATGCGAGTGGCATCCATCTGCCGGGCCACGAGCCGGGACGACCTCCGCACCTGGACGAAGGATCCCGGCGGGCCCGTCATCAAGCGACCGCCGGCGGGTATCCGGCCCGATGCATTCCGCGACCCGTTCGTCTGGCGCGATGACGAGGGCTGGGCGATGCTCCTCGGGGCCGGCACCTTCGACCGTCGCGGCGCCGTCCTGCTCTATCGCTCTGCGGACCTGCGGGGCTGGCGCTACGTCGCCCCGTTCCTCACCACCGAGGACGTCGTGGCCGCCGAGCCCTTTCTCGCCGTCGACGACATCGACAGTCCCTGCTGGGAGTGCCCGCAGCTCGTCCGGCTCGGCACCGTGGACGTCCTGATCGTCTCGGTGGTCGACCGGGCGCCGGCGGTCCGGCCGGCCCACGTCGTTGCCTTCGAGGGGCAGGTCGTCGGCCAAAGGTTCGTCGTTCATCACGCGGAGCGGCTCGGCCTCGGGCCGGACTTCTACGCCCCGGCCATGGTAACAGCCCCGGATGGGCGCCGGCTGCTGTTCGGCTGGGTCCCGGAGGACCCGCCGGCCCGCGGGGCGTCGCGAACGTGGGCCGGCTCGCTGACGCTACCCCGCGTCCTCACGCTGGACTCCGCGGGCCGCCTCAGGATCACGCTGGCTGGCGAGGTCGATCGTCTGGCCGACCCGCCCACGCGCCTGCCCGACGTCGCGGTCCGGGACGGCGAGCCGTGGGCGCACACGTTCCAGGGAGGACCCTTTGAGCTCCGGGCTACCCTGGTCCCGGACGGCGCGGCATCGATCCGCATCGACGTCGCGGGCGTTTCCGGCACGGCGGCGGACATCCGATTCGACCCCCGTGAGCGCCGGCTCACCGTTTCCAGGATGGGACGCGTCCTGGTGGCCGGGCGCGACCAACATGGGTCGACGGTGCTGCCCCAGACGCCGGACGGTGTCGTCCGCCTCCGGCTGGTGCTCGACGGATCGGTCCTCGAGCTGGCGGCCGACGAACGGGTAACGGCTACGGCCCGGTTGCCGGGGATCGCCGAGGGCAGCCGGACGATCTCGTGCACGGCGTTCGGAGGTGCCGCTCGCCTCGTGGATCTCGCCATCTCGACGTTCGGCCGATCCGTCGGGGAGGTGCTGGACTGAGCTGCGCCAGGGCCGCCGGCACCCCTCAGCGATCTGACCAATAGCGAATGCCGTCGAGCACGCCGTTGGCGAACCGCTCGGGCGACTGGTAGACGTCTTCGCCGACGGCCAGCCGGAGCTCCGGTAGGGCGTTGGCCACGATCGTGCCCCGGAAACCGGAGGTGAGGAGCTCCGCATCGTTGCCGGAATCACCGAAGGCGAGGACGTTCGAGGCCGGGATCGCCCATTCGTCGGCGAGGAACCGGGTGGCTCGACCCTTGCCGGAGTGGGGCGGCAAGATGTCGAGATATCGCCCGCCGCTGTAGACGACTCTGGCGTCCGGGTCGACGGTGGCGAGCGCACGCCGGATCGGCGCCAGCTCCTCGGCCGCCAGGGTCCGGACGTCGTAGCTTGCCTTGAGCCGAGTCTGGAAGGCGTCGTCCTGGAGCTCGAGCCAGGGGAACGACCGGAGCGCCTCGCGGGCACGATCGGCATGCCAGCGGTCAAACCGCTGGAGCCAGCCCGGCCACGGCCGGCCGGCCGGATCGTGGATCTCCGTCCCGACGCCGGAAACCACGGCGTCGGGACGAGGCAGCGTTCCGTCGGCAACCAGCTCCTGGACCGAGGCGAGCGGGCGGCCGGAGGCGTAGACCAGGCGGTGGTCGTTGCGACGGGGGGCCAGCCATGCGCGGAACCGGGCAAGGGCGGCATCGTCGCCAAGGAGCGTCCCGTCGAGGTCTGTTACGAGGATCCGACAGGTGCCCATTCGGGTTCTGTTTCCATCCTCTCCAGATCATCGGCCAGGACTGCCGACCGGCCTGCTGACCGGCCGGCGCGCCGAGAAGCACCGACGTCCTGGAGCAGGTTGATGAGCTCCTGGGCGATCCCGTTCCAAGTGAACGCTGCGCGGGCGCGGTGGGATCCGAAGCGGGCCAGCTGTCGCGCGATCTTCGGATACTGGAGGATGGTCGCAATGGCGTGCCCGAACGCCGGCGGGTCCAGCGGGTTGGCGTAGAGGGCCTCGGTACCCCAGGCGACCATCTCCCAGAGCCCGCCCTGGGTCGTGATCACGGCGGGGGTCCCGCACGCCATCGCCTCGATAGCCGTCATCCCGAACGGCTCGTAGCGGCTGCTGAGGGCAAAGACATCGGCCGCGCGATACGTGTCAGCCAGCAGCTCGTCGGGCACGTAGTCATGGAACAGGACCTGGTCGGCGATGCCGTACTCGGCAGCCAGGTGCCTCAGCTCCTCCACCTGGCGTGCCTCGCCGGGCGTCGGGATCGTCGACCCGATGGCGAGCATCAGCCGGGTGTCCGGCAGGCGTTCGATGACGGTCGGCATCGCCTGCAGCAACAGGTCGTAGCCCTTGTTCGCGGCAATGCGGCCAAGAGCAAGGACGAGGGGGCCGTCGACCCCGATCTTGCGCTTGATCGCCTGCCGCGTGGCCGCCGAGACGGGGAAGAACCGGCTGTCGTCGTAGCCAGGCGGGACGATCGCGACCTTGCCCGGCTCCACGTCGTACTCGCCAAGGAGAATGTCCCGCTGCTGCGGCGTGGTGGCAATGAGTGCATCGGCGCGATCGTAGATGGCGCGCTCATCACGGATGCGGCGCGAGAAATTGTACTGCCGGTCGAGCTCCGCCGGGTCGCCTTCCATGTTCCGGCGCTTCCAGGCGCCGATCGAGTGCGGTGTGTGGACGTGCGGAATCCCGAGGCGGCTCGCCAGCTCGTCACCCGCCAGGCCGGCGTCCCAGTAGTGGCTGTCCATGAACGCATAGGTGAGCCCGCGACGCTGGATGTACGCCTCGGCATTGGTAACCCATTCGGGGACGACGTCGCACATCCACTCCTTGCGGATGAGCTGCCGTCCGGCGCATGGAATGCGGACGATGCGGACGCGTTCGCCGACGGTCTCGATCGCCGGCTGGTCCTCGAACCGACGGGTGAAGATGTCAACGCGATAGCCAAGCCGGGCGAGGCTCTCGGACAGCTTGAGAACGTAGACGATCTGACCCCCGGAGTCCGGGCGTCCAAGCTCCACCTGTCCCGACACATAGCCGTGCAGGGAAATCATCATGACTCGTCGAGAAGGTCGGGCTGACATAGGCGATCCTTTCTGGCGACGAGGCGGACGGCGGCGCCGCGCGGGGCCAGGGCTCAGACGACGTCAGGTCCACAATTGTAGCCTAGTGGCAAGAATGTGCCGGTCAGGGGACCCGGAGCGTCAACGTCTGTGCGCACCGGCGGCCGGATCGAGGGCGAGACCAAATTGAGGACCGGATGACGGTCAGGGTCAGACTGTCCGATCCGACTCAGGGCCGGACGAGGTCCACGAGCGCCCCCGAATGGACGAGGTCCACGGCCGCCGCGATGTCGCGCCCGGGCTCGCGATCGCGGTCGAGGTGGCGGATCCGGGCGCGGATCCGGGCGTGTGCCTCTCGCACGCCGGCACCCGAGGCGGTCGGAGGCGCACCGGTCTCGGTGGCCCCCGGCCCGGCGACCAGCCCCAGCCGGAAGTCGAGCCCCTGGGCCGCGCAGAGCAGCTCGATCGCGACCACCCGCTCGACGTTCTCGGCGATCGCTCGCGCATGGCGCGCGGAGATCGAGCCCATCGAGACGTGGTCCTCCTGGTTCGCGCTGGTCGGGATCGAGTCGACGCTCGCCGGGTGGGCCAGGACCTTGTTCTCCGAGACGAGGGCCGCGGCGGTGTACTGGTAGATCATCATCCCGGAGTTCGTCCCGGAGGCCGCGGTGAGGAACGGGGGCAGGCCACCCGACAGCCGCGCGTCGAGCAGGAGCGCCGTCCGCCGCTCGCTGATCGAACCGAGCTCGGCGACGGCGAGCTTGGCGAAGTCGAGGGCCAGGGCGAGCGGCTCGCCGTGGAAGTTGCCGCCGCTGATCACCCGGCCACCGCCGGTCGCGAGCGTCCCCTCACCGGCCACCCCGCCCTCGGGGAAGACGAGCGGGTTGTCGGTCGCGCTGTTCAGCTCGATGTCGAGCACGCGCCGGAGGTGGTCGAGCGCATCGCGGACGGCGCCGTGGACCTGCGGCACGCAGCGCAGCGAGTACGGGTCCTGGACCTTGTGCGCCGACCCGTGGTGGCTCTGCTGGAGCCCAGAGTCGCGCAGGAGGTGGCGGAGCTCGGCCGCGACCGCCACCTGGCCGGGGTGCGGCCGGGCCAGCTGGTAGGCCGCGGCGAAGGCGACGTCCGTGCCCAGGAGCGCCTCGACGCTCATCGCCGCGGCGACGCTCGCCGTCCGCGCCAGGCGGTCCGCGTCGGCCAGGAAGAGAGCGGCCAGCGCGCCCATCATCTGGGTCCCGTTCAGGAGCGCCAGCCCCTCCTTCGCCTCGAGCGCCAGCGGCTCCAGCCCCACCTCCCGGAGTGCGAGGAGCGCCGGCAGCCGCTGCCCGTTCAGCTCGACCTCGCCGCGACCGATCAGCGGAGATCGGA
>JAJYMP010000366.1 GCA_021786915.1 Chloroflexota bacterium | reverse complement strand
GTCGGGATCTGCCTGACCCGCGCGCTCCTCGCTGAGCGCCTCGCCCGGGGCGAGATCACGCGCGATGAGTTCGACGTCGCCATGGGCGCGCTGGGGACCGGCGCCGCGTCCACGACCTCGGGCTCGGCCGGGCGCGGCGCGGGGCCATCCGCGTGAGCTGACGTCTGTGCGGTCCGCGGGCCGAGGCGGTCTGGCCCGCTCGCGGGAGCCTAGAGGCCACGGCCGGTACCATCGTGCCGACACGCCGCGCCGAACCAGGGAGCCGCCCCATGACCCGCCCCAACGTGCTCACGCTGCGCCGATGGCGCGAGCTCGATTCCGCTGAGCAGGCACGCATCATGGGCCGCGCGACGGCGACGATCCTCGACCCGAAGCTCCTCGCCCAGATCGGCGAGATCTACGCTGACGTCGCGGCCCGCGGCGACCAGGCAGTGGCGGACGCGACGGCGAAGTGGGACAAGGCGACCGTGCGCGCCGACGAGCTCCTGGTCAGCCAGGCGGCGATCGACGAGGCCCACGCCGGCATCGACCCCGCCCTCCTCGACGCCATCCGGGTCGCCATCGCGCAGGTCCGCGCGTTCAACGAGGCGCAGCTGGCCGCGTCGCCGGACTGGCGCCTTGAGACGCGACCGGGCGTCGTGGTGGGGGAGCGCCACCACCCCATCCCCTCGGCCGGCCTGTTCGTCCCCTGCGGCAAGGGCTCGTTCCCGAGCGTGCTGGTGATGATCGGCGTGCCGGCGCTCGTGGCCGGGGTCAGGGAGATCACGGTCATCGTGCCGCCGGTGCCGGGGACGGACCGCGTGGACCCCGGCGTGCTGGCGACGGCGAAGGAGCTCGGGATCACGCGCATCGTCCGTGCCAACGGCCCGGCCGGGATTGCGGCGGTGGTGCTGGGGACCCAGACGATCGGCCGGGTCGCGAAGGTGGTCGGGCCCGGCTCGCCCGCGGTCACCGCGGCCCAAGTGCTCGCCCTGCTGCACGGCGTCGGGACGAACATGCTGTGCGGGCCGTCGGAGTCGCTGGTGCTGGCCGACGACTCGGCCGACGTCGTGCGCCTGACGGCTGACCTGCTCAACGAGGCCGAGCACGGCGCCGATTCGGCCGCGCTGCTGGTGACTGACTCGCTGGCGTTGGTCGAAGCCGTCGACGCCGAGATGGCCAAGCAGATCGCCGCCCTGCCCGAGCAGCGCGCGTCGTACGCCCGTTCCGCGCTGTCAAGCCTCGGCGGCGCCTTCCTGTTCGACACGATGGACGAGGCCACGGCGTTCGCCGGCGACTACGCGCCCGAGCACATGCAGATCGCGACCCGTGATCCCGAGGCGACGCTGGCGAAGCTCACCTACGCAGGCGAGGTGCTGCTGGGCCAGGACTCCCCGGTGTCCGCGGCGAACTTCGTCATCGGCGTGCCGGCCACGCTGCCCACCGGCGCCTTCGCCAAGATCAACGGGGGGATCACGGCGCGCACCTTCATGACCACGGCGTCCGTGGCGAGGCTGACCGAGGACGGCCTCCGCTCGCTCGCCCCGGCGACGCTCGCGCTCGCGGACCACGAGGGCTTCCCGGCCCACGCGAACGCGCTCCGGATCCGGGGCATGGGGTGAGCGCGACCGGCGGCTCGGGCGCGACCGGCGGGGCCAGCCGCGTAGGCTGGGAGCAGGCGGCCAAGCCCTCCGGCTCGGACCCGATCCGGCTCGCCGACTTCGAGGCCCTGGCGCTCGCCAGGCTGCCGCCCGGATCGGGCGCCTACTACTCGGGCGCGGCCGATGACGAGGTCACGCTCGCGGACAACACCGCGGCCTTCGGGCGCTGGAGGTTCCTGCCCCGGATCGGCGTGAACGTCGAGGGGCGCGACGCGTCGGTCGAGGTGCTCGGCCGCCGCTGGCCGTCGCCGTTCATGGTGGCGCCGATGGCCCTGCACCGCCTGGCCGACCCCGACGGCGAACTGGCGGTCGCGCGGGCGTGCGCGGCTCGCGGGCTGGTGTTCAGCCTCTCGACGGTCGGCACCGCGAGCATCGAGGACGTCGCCGCCACCGGCGCTGCGTCCTGGTTCCAGCTGTACCTGCTCCAGGACCAGGGCCGAAACCGCGAGCTGCTCGCGCGGGCCGAGGCCGTGGGCAACGAGGCGATCATCCTCACGATGGACGCGCCGATCCTGGGCCGACGCGAACGCGACATCCGGACCGGGTTCAGCCTGCCGCCCGGCGTCAGCTATGCCAACATCCGGCGCGGCGCCATCAAGCGCCACGACAGCTACGGTGACGACGAGTTCAAGCCCCAGAACACCTGGGACGACCTCGCGTGGGTCGTGCAGGCCACGCGCCTGCCGGTGGTGGTCAAGGGCGTGCTGCGCGCCGACGACGCGGTCCACGCGCTGGACCTCGGCGCGGCGGCCGTGGACGTGTCGAACCACGGCGGGCGCCAGCTCGATCACTCGATCGCGGCGATCGACGCGCTGCCGGCGGTGGCCGAGGCCGTGGCCGGCCGGGCGCCGATCCTGCTCGACTCCGGGATCCGGCGCGGGACCGACGTGCTCACGGCGCTGGCGCTCGGCGCCCGGGCGGTGATGCTCGGCCGGCCCGTGCTGTGGTCGCTGGCCTGGGGCGGCGAGTCGGGCGTGGGACTGGCGTTCGACCTGTTGGCGGCCGAGGTCAACCTTGCTCTGGGGATCGCCGGGCTCCGCACGCCAGCGGAGGCCTCGCGCGACCTGCTGGTGCCCGTCACCGGCTGACCGGGCCGACGGCCGCCCTCGTCGCCGTCAGGCCAGTCCGCGCCCCTTCTCGAGGACGATCTGCAGGTCCTGCGCGATCCCGGTGGCGAAACCCGCACCGCTGATCGCGAGGTTAGAAGCCCCACATCCGGACGAGGCGCTCGTCGAAGCCCATGGCCCGACTTCGTCGAGGCGGGCGAGGAAGCGCGCGCCGACCCCGAGCGCGTCGCGTCGGCCCGCTCGGCCGACGCGACGCCCGGGTCCCACTGCGCGTTGGCGAAGTCGGCCACGAACGCGAACGCGTCGTCGATGGGAAGGGTGTTCCATCCGTTCTCGGAGCAAAGCCACGGTTCAGGATTGGTGTATAGACTTTGTGCAATGTATGTGGGACAATGCGCCACGCACCACACCGAGCGTCAAGAATCTGGACAATGTGTGTAACACCTTTTGCGAGGGTCAGATCGATGCAGGAAGCACGCCTTTCCGGGGCACTCCCACCCGTGGCGGTCATCCCCGCCGACCGCGCGAGGCGCCTCGCGCGCTGGAATGCCGCCCTCGCGGTACTCCACGCGATCCAGGGAGCCGCGATCCTCGCGATCTCGTTCGCGAGGGACCCGCTGGTCACGGCACCAGTCGTCAGCAGCTTCCTGCGCTTCGACACGGCGACCGCCACGCTGGTGCCCGCCCAGCGGACGCTGTTCGCGCTGCCCATCGGGCCGGCCGTGGCGCTGTTCTTCTTCCTGAGCGCGGCCGCGCACCTGAGCCTCGCGCTCCCGGCCCGACGCTGGTACGAGGACCGCCTCGCGCGCGGTCAGAACCCGTCACGCTGGATCGAATACGCGCTCTCGTCGAGCGTGATGATCGTGGTGATCGCCGAGCTGTCCGGGATCCAGGAGGTCGGCACCCTGGTCGCCATCTTCGGCATCAACGCGGCCATGAACCTGTTCGGCTGGAGCATGGAGGCCGCCAACGAGGGCCGGTCGGGGGTCCAGTGGCTGCACTACCTGTTCGGCTGTATCGCCGGCGCGGTGCCGTGGCTGGTGATCACGATCGCCCTCTGGACCTCGGCAACCGAGCCCGGTGCCGCTCCCATCCCGGGCTTCGTGATCGCGATCTTCGTGTCGCTGTTCATCAGCTTCAACGTGTTCGCGGTCAACATGGTCCTGCAGTACCGGAAGGTAGGGCGATGGGCGGACTACCTGTACGGCGAGCGCGCCTACATGCTGTTCAGCCTCATCGCCAAGACCCTGCTCGCCTGGCAGGTGTTCGCCGGGACGCTGCGGCCGTGACGGGCCGGGAGCGCCGGCAGGCAGGCTCCGGGGCACGCTGGACCCCCGTGGCCAGCCGACTCGCTCCTCGAGCTCGACGACGTGGAGTCGCGACAGGGCACGTGCCGGTCCCTGGCCGGTTGGCGCTCAGCCGCCCAGCGCGAGGAGCTCGGCGACCGCTGCCGCGGCGTCGACGACCCGCTGCGGCAGCCGGGCGACCCCCTTGAGCGCAGGATCGTCCCCAGAGGCATGGCCGCCCACGGCGACCAGCGGGACGCCCTGGGACTGCAACGCCGCGACGACCTCGCGAGCAGGGGACTGGTCGGCGGCCGTGACGACGCCGACGACTGCGGCGCGCGCGCGCGTCCGCGACACGGCGTCCACCCAGCCCCCGACGGTGACGTCCGCCCCGAGGTAGAGGACGCCGATCCCCCGTCGTCGCAGCGCGGCGGCGAAGGCGAGCGTGCCGAGCTCATGGCGAGCTCCCGGCGGCAGCCCGACGACGGCCGAGACCCGGCCCGGGATGCCGGCTCCCTGGTACACGGCCGCCAATCGACGGCCCACGGCGCCGCTGGCCGCATGCTCGCCGGCGACGCTCAGGCGGCCGTCGGCCCATGCGTCGCCGAGGGCCGCCGCAGCGGGCAGCAGCAGATCGTCGACGATCGCCTCGAAGGAGCCCGAGGCGAGGATCTCGTCGAGGGCGGCCTCGGTCTCGGCGGGCGCGGCAGCCACGGCCGCGGCCACGAAACGCTCGACCAAGTGCAGTCGGCGCGCCGACGGATCCTCCTCGACGCCGACCCGGCCCCGACCGGCCTGTGCCGACCCCATGGCATCGTCGACGGAGACCTCGCCCGCGGCGATCGCGCGGGCCGCCTCGGACGCCGTCCAGCCGGAGCCGACGAGCGAGCGCATCGCGAGGAGCACCTTGAGGCTCGACTCGTCGTACAGGCGGTAGCCGGATGCCGTGCGCGTCGGCGTGACGACGCCGTAGCGCCGCTCCCAGGCGCGGATGAGCGGTGCGCCCACGCCGGTCCGCGCCGACGCCTCTTTGATGGTGTACATGGTATGTACAAGGCTAGCACGCACACGACGCAGATGTACAAACACTGCAAGTCCATGCGTGATGGCCGCTGGCCCGGGGTCACGCGAGGGGCGCGAATCCCTTCCCCTGTAGGCTTGCGCTATGACCGAAGCCCGACAGGTGGCCCTGCGCGATTCCGCCGCGCTCCTCGCCGCGCGCTGCCTGTCGTGGACCGTCCGGCGGTTCGGCCGCGGCGCCACGTCGCTGCCCGGTCTCGCCGCCGCGAGGCTCGCCCCCGGCCTCGACGCCCGGCTTGCCGCCAACCTCCGCGGGGCCGCGCTCGTGACCGGCACCAACGGCAAGACGTCGACCGCCAAGATGCTCGCCACCATCGTCGCCGGCACCGGGCACCCGGTGGTCGCCAACGCGTCGGGCGCCAACCTCCGCCAGTCCATCGGCACCGTCTTCGTCACCGCGACGACGCTCCGAGGCCGCTTCCGCAAGCGCAGCACGATCGCGGTCCTCGAGGTGGACGAGGCGGCGCTGCCCGCGGTCCGTCCCGCCGTCCCAGGCGCGGTCCTCGTGATGACCAACCTGTTCCGCGACCAGCTCGACCGCTTCGGCGAGACCGACCATCTCGTCCGCCTCTGGACGGCCATGCTGAGCGAGGACCAGGCGGGCACCACGATCGCCTTCTGCGCCGACGACCCGCGCGTCACGCGGCTGGCCCAGATCGCGGGCGACCACGGCGCGAGGCTGGTCCCGTACGGCTTCGCGGGCGCCCCAGACCGGACCAGCGCCGCAGAGCTCACCCCTGAGCCCGTCACCTGCCCGTCGTGCGGCGCCGAGCTCGGCCGCGCCTGGACCACCATCGGCCACCTCGGCGACTACCTGTGCGCCGACTGCGGCTTCGCGCGCCCGCAGCCCGCCGTGACCGTCGAGATCATGGAGCGCGACGGACTCACCGGCCAGCGCCTGCGGTTCGGCTGGACGGACGCCGCCGGCGCGGAGGCCGAGGAGGTGGAGCTCCAGCTGCCGGGCCTCGGGAACGCCTACAACGCCGGGGGGGCCGTGGCCGCAGCGATCGGCCTCGGGCTCGACGCCCGCGCCGCCGTGGGGGCGCTCGCCGCCGCCGTCCCGCCGTTCGCGCGCTTCGAGCACTTCACGGTGGACGGCCGGACGATCGTCCTGTCGCTGCTCAAGAACCCGGCGACGATGGCCGAGCTCACGAGCGTGGCGCAGGGGGCACCGCTCGACCGCATGGTCGTCGCCCTCAACGACGCCTTCGCCGACGGGCGCGACGTCTCCTGGTACTGGGACTGCTCGCCGGCCGACCTCGTCGCCGGCCGTCCGTATCGGCTGACGGGGCGCCGCGCCGCCGACTTCGCCGTCCGCCTCAAGTACGCGCTGGCGGACGACCCCGCGCAGGACCCCCCGGGGTACCTCGGCCTCGTCGACGATCCCACCGAGGCCGTCGACCGCACGATCGCCGAGGCGCCGCGCGGGGGCACCGTGCTCGTCGTCGCCACGTACACCGCGCTGCTCGGCATCCGGGCGGCCTTCGCTGCGCGGGGCGCGATCCCGCCGATGCCCCGATGAGCGCGAACACGGCTCCGGCCTCGAGCACCGGCGCGCCCGACCGCGTCGTCATCGCGCACCTGTTCCCCGACGCACTCAACCTGTACGGGGATCGCGGCAACATCCTCACGCTCGTCCGCCGGGCCGCGTGGCGCGGGGTCGAGGCCGAGGTCCGCGGGGTTGGCGCCGGCGACGGTGCGGCGCTCGCCGGCGTTGACGTGATCTTCATCGGGGGTGGCGCCGACCAGCACCAGCGAGCCGTGGCCGACGCCCTCCTCGAGCTGGTCGACCCGCTCCGTCGGGCGATCGACGACGGTGCGGCGCTGCTGACGGTGTGCGCGGGCTACCAGAGCCTCGGACACGCCTTCCGC
>JAJYMP010000705.1 GCA_021786915.1 Chloroflexota bacterium | reverse complement strand
GATGGCGGACATGAAGGCCGGGGTGGATGCCATCATGAAGAAGGCTGGGTACCCCAAGCCCTTCCCGTCCTACTAGCGACCACGGGGAGCCGAGGAGCGATCTGAGATACGCATGACGCGCCCCTCCTCCTCCGGACGGGCCCCCGCACCTCGCGGGGGCCCGTCCGCGACGCTCGACCGCTGGTATCTGGTCCTCGCCTCGTGGCCGGCGCTGATCGTCATGATCGCCGTGACCGCGGTGCCGTTCGCCGCGACCATCGGGCTCGCGTTCACGAACTACGACCTGGTGCGATCCTCGGGCTGGCAGTTCATCGGTATCGGGAACTTCCAGGATCTCGTCGCTGACCGCTACTTCGGCCAGATCGTCTTCAACACCGCGTACCTCGTCATCGCGACCACGGTCCTCGAGACGGTCCTCGGAATGCTGGTGGCAGTGCTCATGGATTCGGGCCTGCGCTGGATCGGGTTCATCCGAACCGCCTACCTGCTCCCGATCATGACCGCCCCGGTCGTCGTGGCGCTCACCTGGCGGGCGATGTTCAACAACGACGCCGGGTGGATCAACTACTTCCTCGGATTGGTGAAGCTGCCCCAGCCCACATGGCTCGGTGATCCATCGCTGGCAATGCCCGCCGTGATCATCGCCGACATGTGGACCGGAGTGAGCTTCCAGGCGGTCCTCCTGCTCGCGGGGCTCCTCGCCGTCTCACGCGAGCTGAAAGAGGCGGCGGAGACAGACGGTGCCAACTCGTGGCAGGTCTTCCGCCACGTCACTCTGCCGGCCCTGCGCCCGGTCCTCTTCATCGCAGTGGTGCTCCGGCTGATGGACGCGTTCCGCAAGTTCGAGGGGATCCAGATCCTCACGACAGGGGGGCCGGGCTATGCGAGCACCCCGTTGAACCTGCAGATCTACAACACGGGACTCTTCTACCACCAGGTGGGCTACGCGGCCGCCTACGGCGTCGTGATGATCCTCATGATCGCCGCCTCGGTCGGCGCGCTGTACGTCGCGATCGGGAGACCGAGATGACCCAGGAGACCACACGATGAGCCGGCGTCACCGCCGCCAGACGGCGGTCCGGATCGTGATGCTCCTGTCCGGTCTGGTCATCATCGCGATCCCGTACCTCTGGATCATCCTGACCGCATTCAAGCGGCCGGTCGACGCGGCCGCGGTGCCGCCGAAGATCTTCTCGCCCTTCACCGCGAACAACTTCGCCGCGCTGGTTGACGGCCCGTTTGCGGGCGCCATCTGGGCGTCGGTGATCATCACGGTGCTCACCACCGTGTCGACGCTGGTCCTCGGTGTTCCCGCCGGCTACGCCTTCGCGAGGGGCAATTTCGTGGGTCGCCGATTCTTCGGCGGCTGGCTGCTCTTCAGCCGCATGGTTCCCCCGGTGATCTTCATCATCCCCCTCTTCCTGTTCTTCCACGTGCTCGGCCTGATCGACTCCTACGCGGGCCTCACGCTCGCCTACCTGACAGGACTGCTCCCGTTCACGGTCTGGATGACCGCGTCCTATTTCCAGGAGATCCCGCTCGAACTCGAGGAGGCGGCGCGAGTGGACGGCGCGTCGCGCTCGCGCACGTTCCTCGCAGTTGTCCTTCCGCTCGCCGCGCCTGGCGTGATCACCGTGGGCTTCCTGATCGCCATCGCCGCGTGGAGCGAGTACTTCATCCCGCTGATCCTCGCCGGCGTCAACACCACTCCCGCGACGGTCGGCCTGGTCAACTTCATCGGTGTCGACACGATCAACTGGGGCGCCCTCGCGGCCGGTGCGCTGGCGCTCGTCGTCCCAACCTTTATCGTCACTCTCCTAGCGCAGCGCGGCATGCTCCGCGGCCTGACGGCCGGCGCCATCAAGGGCTGACCAGCCGTCTCATTCCCGTAGCCTCGTCGCCCCAACCTGAGGAGTTCTCGTGCCTGCCATCCTTCGTGTCGGCACGTCCCGACCCCTGGCCGACCGGGCGCTGGTGGGCGGCGCCTGGCGGTCGGCGGCCGACGGTCGCGAGCTGGACGTGCGCAACCCCGCGACAGACGAGCTCATCGCGACGGTGCCGCGCTGCTCGCGCAGCGACGTCGCACGCGCCGTGGACGCAGCCGCAGACGCCCTGCCCAGCTGGCGCTCGCGAGCCGCCGGGGACCGGGCCCGAGCGCTTCGCCGACTGTTCGACCTGATGCTCCAAGAGCAGGAGCGCCTCGCCCTCCTGATGACGCGCGAGCAGGGCAAGCCGCTGGCCGAGGCCAGAAGCGAGATCGCGTACGCGGCAGGTTTCCTGGAGTGGAGCGCGGAGGAGGCGAAGCGAATCTACGGCGAGACGATCCCGGCCAGCTCGACTGGGAAGCGGATCCTCGTGCTCCGACAGGCCGTCGGCGTGACCGCCGCCATCACCCCGTGGAACTTCCCGGCTGCGATGATCACGCGGAAGTTGGGCCCCGCGCTGGCCGCGGGCTGCACGATGGTGGTCAAGCCGGCTTCGGCTACGCCCTTGAGCGCGCTCGCGATTGGCGAGCTGGCAATCGAGGCCGGCGTTCCCGCGGGCGTCCTGAACATCGTGACCGGGGGTGGCGCCGACATCGCCGACGCCCTGCTCGAGGATCGGCGTGTCCGGGCAATCTCGTTTACCGGCTCAGCCGAGGTGGGCCGGGAGCTGATGCGTAAGGCAGCCGCCAACATCACCCGCATCGAGCTGGAGCTCGGAGGACACGCGCCGTTCATCGTTTTCGAGGACGCAGACCTCGACCTGGCCGTCGCCGGGGCGATTGCCTCCAAGTTCCGCAATGGCGGCCAGACGTGCATCTGCGCGAATCGGATCTACGTTCAGGACGGCATCTACGAGGCATTCGCCGAGCGGCTCGATGCTGCGGTCGCGGCGCTCCGCGTCGGTGAGGGCACCGCGCCGGGGACGGACATCGGTCCCCTCATCGACGACGCGGCGGTCGTGAAGGTAGAGGAGCACGTTGCCGACGCGGTCGCCAAAGGGGCACGGATCCGAGTCGGTGGGCAACGCGTGGCACCGGGCGGTGACGAGGCGGGCCGCTTCTTCGCCCCCACAGTGATCGAGGGTGTGACTCCGGACATGCGGATCAGCTCTGAGGAGACGTTCGGACCCGTCGCGCCGCTCATGCGGTTCCGGACCGAGGCGCAGGTCGTCGCGCTCGCGAACGACACGGAGTTCGGCTTGGCGGCCTACTTCTACACGCGAGATGCCGACCGGGTGGTTCGGGTGTCCGAGGCGCTGGAGTACGGCGTCGTCGGCGCGAACGATGCCCTGCCCTCCACCCCGCAGGCGCCCTTCGGGGGGATGAAGGGCTCAGGGCTGGGCCGCGAGGGTGGCCGGTACGGACTCGACCTCTTCCTCGAGACCAAGTACGTGTCCCTGGGCGTCGCGGCGGCGGACTGACGGGCATGCAGCCGCCGATGATCTCCGAGGTTGCGGACGTCCACCGGGCGGTCGATGAGCTGGCGATGGCGGTCGACGACGCCCTTGTCCAGCAGCCGTCCAGCAAGGTTTGGGTGCGAGACGCCATCGCCCGCCGCGGCGGCTCTCGCTGCCCCGTGTCGCTGCGTCGCTTCAGCTACGACCTTGTGGCCCGCCAAGGGCCGTTGCTGGCGGAACTGCTCGCGACGTACCCGGACGACGTCGTCCGAACCCAGGCCTACGAGTTCAGCGTCGGGTTCCAGCCACCGGGTGCCCCCAACCCGATCGACCCGATCGCCGTCCTCACGGAGCCGTCCACATGGACAGACGAGTGGGGGACCGTGTGGGAGCACGCCAGCGGCGGTGTCGGGGCGTCACCCGTGCGCCACCCGCTCGAAGATTGGGCTGGCCTAGACGACTACCTCGCCACCCGGATGCCTGACCCGGCTGCGCCCGGCCGCCTCGACGGTGCCCGGACGTCGGTTGAGCGACACGCGGCCCACCGGTATTTCATCGGCGCGTCGCACATGGCCCTGTTCGAGCGGTTCCACTTCCTGCACGGCATGGCCAACACGTTCGAGGACCTCTACACGGAGCCCGCGATGGTCGAGAGGCTGCTCGACGCCCTGGCCGACTACGCCGTCGGAATCATGGGTGCCTGGCGGCGCCTCGGTCCCGTGGACGGCGTGTTCCTGAGCGACGACTGGGGCTCGCAGAGTGCCATGATGATCTCGCCGGAGATGTGGCGCCGGGTCTGGGCGCCGCGCTACCGGCGGGTGTTCGACGAGGCACACCGGCAGGGCCTCCACGTGATGTTTCACAGCTGCGGGAACATCCACGAGATCATCGGCGACCTGGTCGACGTGGGCGTCGACCTGCTCGACCCGCTCCAGCCTGAGGCGCTCGACATCGCGAGGGTCGCGCGTGACTTCGGCGGCAAGGTCGCGTTCTCGGGGGGTATCAGCGACCAGCTGCTCGAGGTCTACACCCCGCAACAGGTCAAGGATCACGTTCGCCGGACGATCGACACGCTTGGGGCGCCCTTCGGCAACGCGTATCTCGTGAGCCCATCGAACGTCATGATGCCGACGGTCCCACCGGCGAACTTGGTCGCGCTCTTCGAGGCCAGCCACAACCAATGACGCCCGCGCCCAGGCCGGCGATCCGCCGGAGGAACCGCCCGGCGATCAGGGCGACGATGCCCCAGCTCGGCGAGGGCACGATGGGTCGCCGAGCACCGCGACCGCGGATCGTCTCACCTCGTTGTCGCGTCGGAGTGTATCAGATATGATATGCCGCAGTCGCGAGGATCCCTGACCCGGCAGTCGTCGCGGACGCAAAGGCAGGTGACGAACGGATGCAGTCGAACCCGGTCGAGGCCCGTCATGCGTGGGGCGCACTGCGCATGGATCCGGCGGTCAATCCCGCGGTCCTCGATACGGGGACCTGGGACCCCACCGCGGCCGCGGCGGAGTTCCGCCGCGTCAGCAACGCCGCGCTCGATGGGGTGGCCCGCGCGGTCGTGGAGGGCCGACCGCTCCCGGCGGTTCCGGAGCTGGCCCTGCACCCGGGATCGCTGCGCGTCGCGGACGAAGTCGGCTTCGTCCTCGCTGGACTCCCGGACAGTCAGCAAGTCCTGCTCGAGGTGGGCAGCGCGGGCAGTTCACCATCGCTGGGGGAGCCGCTGGCGCGGGTCACCCTCGACGATGCACGGGTGGTCCACGCCCACGCGACGAGCGCCGCGAACCTGAGGGCGTACCTACGGGATATCGCTCCGGACCGCGGGCCTCGAGCGCTGGGTAGCACGCCGAGGATTGGATTCGGCGTGCGGATGACGACCGCCGCGTTTCCAGCGATCTTCCGAGCGATGGAATCGCGCGGCTTCTCCGCCAACGCGATCCAGAACTCCGTTCGCGAGCTCAACCTCCTCGAGGATCTTCTTGAGGGTCGGCCGGCCGCGAAGACGTACTACACGGGCTTCGGCATGATCGAGTCCGGTCACACGGGCAGCTCGATCGAGGGCCTTTGGGTTGCAGGAGTCCTCGAGGCGCTCAAGCATCCGACACTCTTCCCCTACGGTGCCGATGCCGACCACCTGCACGTCAAACGCGGTCCCGATGGCCTCGCGCGGGCGCGGCGCTACGTCGACAGCTATCGCGGCTCGACGTTCTACAGCCTGGACATGTCGGACATCCTCGATTACCAGGCGCTAAACGAAGCGTCAGACTCCGCGTCAGCCGAGCGCGCAGTGGCCGCGGTCGGCGATGAGGCCAGCCTGCGCTCAGTCCTCGGATACCATCGGCAGGCCGCTCAGAGCAATGGCGGCTCGCGGCTGTCCGAGGGCGTGCTGCACCGGATGATCGCGAAATACTGGGGCGCCTTCGAGGCGATGACCTCGACCAACGACTACGTTCGGGCGAAGCACGATGGCGTGCCCTACGACCTCGAGTTCACCATCGACGAGCATCCTCCCGAGATCGCCGCCTTCGATTGCCTGACGGCGGAGGAGGAATGCACCTTCGTCCTGGGCGAGGTCGCGAGGCGCGAGCTCCCGGTGACGCATCTGGCGCCGAACGTCGGGATCGAGAAGGGCTTCGACTATCGCGGCTCGGACGGACTTGAAGGACTGGAGCACAGGCTCACGTCGATCGTCCGGATTGCGGACCGCCATGGAGTGGTCATCGACATCCACTCCGCCGATGACCTCTCAGCGCCGTCGCGCGCCGCCATTCGCCGCGCAACGAAAGGCCGCCTCCACTACAAGATCTCGCCGCTCCCTCAGATCCTCTTTGCGGAGGTTCTCGAACAGGTCCACCCGGACTTCTTCGCAGCCTGGTGGGGGGATGCCGTCGAGTACGCCCGAGAGGAGGCAGCCGCCGGTTCCCCCTTCGCGGCCGCCTGCCTCGCCGCGCTGGCGACCAAGCAGTCGTCCACCCCGTCATTCCGGGACCAAGTCTTCCATCACTACTGCTTCAGATTCGTGGGGAGGCGCGACGAAGAGGGACAGTACATCGCCCGCCAGCAGTTCTACTCACTGTCCAGCGGGTTCTACGAGGTGTACCAGGACCGCCTGACTGCGATGCTCGAACGCTTGGCCGACGAACTGCTCCTCTGAAGCGTGGCGGTCCGACGGGGCGATCGGATTTCTCCCGGGAGCGCCTCGCGGAGTCGCCCTGATCTGGGGTCCGTTACCCTTCTGAACGGCCTTCAACCCTGCCCAGGATGAGGGCGAAGTCCGGCACGAGCCTTTCCAGCTGCGACGGCATCGCGCAGAACACTCGGGCGCAACCCCTACCTCAACGCGTCGGCTGATTGTGTGATTGCTGCTCCGACGCAGTGCGCCAGGAGATGCCGGGCCCCTTTCTGCCAAGATCGAGTGAGACACCCGTCCCCTTGGATTAGCCCGAACTTCCAGCGCCCGAGGAGCCTGATCGGGCGGTTCTGCGCGCCCTGCTGATCTCACGAAGGCGGTCAACTTGGGGTGTTGCACGGTGTGAGATGTAGTCAGTAATAGTGTTGACATGGCACG
>JAJYMP010000441.1 GCA_021786915.1 Chloroflexota bacterium | reverse complement strand
CGGACCGATGGTCAGCAGCCTCCCCCCGGAGCGCAACGTCGTCACCCTCGCGCTCGACTCGCCCGAGCCCATCCACGTCCGACCCGGGTCCCCCGGACCCGCCGCGGTGCTGGGACTGGGCACCGACGAGCTGGTCGTGCGGATCCCCGGCGGCGAGACGCCGTGGGGCGTCCTCCTGCTGGCCGGCGCGGTCCAGCTGGGCCCAGACGACGGGCGACGCCTCGCCAAGGCGATCGCCCGCACGCTCGGCGTGATCATCCGGGCCGCGGGGGCCAGCGAGCAGGCCGCCAGCAGGCTCCGCCGGTCAGAGGCGCTCCGCCGGGTGGCCACCGACCTCGCGTCGCGACTCGACGTGGGCGACGTCGTCCGCGACCTGTGCGACCACGCCCGCGTCCTGTTCGGCGCGGACCGCGTGGCGGTGACCCTCCACGACGGCGACGGGCGGTTCTCGGTCCCCAGCAGCATCGGCTTCTCGGCGGCGTTCCTCGACCTGGGCCGCGAGATGGAGTCAGCGCGGGCGGGGCAGCGCGACGTGCCGCCCCGCCGGCCCATCCAGATCCTGGGCCCCGACGCCTCGCGGGCCATCAACCCGCTGCGGGCGGCTGGCGTCCAGGAGGGCGTCGACACGCTGCTCACGGCGCCCCTGATCGACGGTCACGAGCTGCACGGGACCCTGTACCTGGCCCACGACCGCCCGTTCCGATGGCGCGAGGTGGACCTCGACGCGGCTGAGGCGCTGGCCGGCGACGCTGCGATCGCCATCCGGTCGGCCAGGACCTTCGGCCGGATGGCCGCCTGGGCGGCGCAGCTCCAGGCCATCCAGCGGCTCGGCGCCCGGCTGTCGGGCCTCACGACCCAACAGGAGATCGGCCACGCGATCGCCACCGAGCTCCGCCAGCTGATCGAGTACGACAACGTCCGCGTCTACCGGGTCCGCGGCCATGAGCTCGTCCCGGTGGCGTGGCTCGGCCTGTCTGCCGACTACACCGACGAGAAGATCGACGACCTCCGCGTCCAGATGGGCGAGGGCATCACGGGCTGGGTCGGCCGGTTCCGCGTCCCGCAGCTGGTGGACGACGCCGCGAACGACCCGCGGGCGATCACCATCCCGGGCACCAAGCCCGACGCGGACGAGTCGATGCTGCTCGCGCCGATGGTCCACGAGGGCGCCTGTCTCGGCGTCGTGGTGCTGGCCTACGGCGCCCTGCGGCACTTCACCGAGGACGACCTGCGCCTGCTCGTGATCTACGCGTCGTTCGCGGCCCAGGCGATGGCCAACGCTGACGCCACCGAGCGCCTCCGCGAGCAGGCCGACAAGCTCGAGCGCCAGCTCCGCGCCCAGCGCGAGCTCCTCGGCACCACCGAGGCCATGCTGACCACCCTCGACTCGGGGGCGGTCCTCGACCAGATCACCAGTCGCCTGGGGGCGCTGATCGCGTGCGACAACATGGCGATCGAGGTGGTCGACCGCCAGACCGGCCTGCTCAAGCCCCTCACTGCGCGCGGCGCGCACCAGGAGGACTACCTCCAGCCGTGGGCCCTCGGCGAGCGCGGCATCGCGCCCTGGGTGGTGGAGCACAACGAGCCGGTCCTGATCGAGGACGAGCTTGCCGATCCGCGGGTCAACCACTTCCGGAACGAGCCGGTCGAGGGCAGCCTCATCGTCGTCCCGCTGGTCGACGCCTCGTCGGCGGCGGGCGTGCTCACGCTCGAGCGCTTCGGCCGCGAGCGGCCGTTCACCTCCGAGGAGTTCGAACTCGTCAAGCTGTTCGCCGGCCAGGTCTCGATCGCACTCCGCAACGCCGACGTGTTCCAGGCGGTCGAGGTGCGCGCGGCGACGGACGGCCTGACCGGGCTGTTCAACCACCTCGCGTTCGAGCAGGAGCTCGCCCGGGCCGTGGCTTTCGGCGAACCCTTCGGTCTGGTGATGATCGACCTCGACGAGTTCAGCTCGTTCAACGAGACGCCCGAGCTGCACCAGGGCGGCGACCGCGTGCTGCGGGAGATCGCATCGGCGATCGGCGGCGCCTCGCATCGCGACACCGACGCCGTCTTCCGCTACGGCGGCGACGAGTTCGCGGTGCTGCTGCCGCGGCGCACGGATCGGCGCGCCACGGACCCGACCCTTAGCGACGCCGAGGGTCTGGCGCTCGTGGCCAGCAACATCCAGGCCGCAATCCGCGGGATCGGCGGGCCGGGCACGCACTGGCGCGAGCTGGGGCTCAAGGTGTCGGCGTCGATCGGCACCTCGTCGTACCCGACCGACGGGAGGACCGCCGACGACGTGCTGCTGGCGGCGGACCGCGCCTGCCGCGTGGCCAAGCTCAAGGGCCGCGACCAGATCTGCACCGCCCGCGAGGGCCTCGCCCTGGCCGACGGCTACACCCTCTCGCAGCCGACGCCGGTCGACCAGCCGGTGATCATCGAGTAGGGCCTGGGGACCCGCATCCTGCTGCCCTTCGGCGTCACCGCCTTCGCGGCACTTGCGTCACACTCCGGCCATCTCGCGGGAGGGCCACGATGACGAGACGACGCGATACCCACCGCAGACTCGGTGCGACGCTCGCGCTGATCGCGCTGGCAGTGTCGGTCGGTGGCTGCCTGCAGATGGCGACGCGCCCGACGCCCGAGCCGCCGCCCACGCCATCGCCGACGCCGCCGCCGCCCGCCACGCCCACCCCGACGCCGGGGCTCCCGACACCAACGCCCGTGCCCACGTTCACGACGTACACGGTGCAGCCCGGCGACAACCTCACGACGATCGCCCGCCGCTTCCACACGACGCCGCGGAGCCTGGCCTTCTGGAACCGTGACAGGTATCCGAGCCTCGACCCCGCGTCGTCCCATTACGCGCCCAACAGGCTCCAGTTGGGATGGGAGCTCAGGGTGCTGCCCGGCGGGCTCTACTCCGAATCGCCCGGCCCCACCGATTCGGGCCTGGAGGTGACGCCCGCCCCGTCCGAGTACCTCGGGCCGCCCACCGAGCCGCCGTCATCGGAGCCGTCGGCGAGCGGCGCAGCCGGGAGCCCCGCGCCGAGCTGATCCGGCGCGCAGGTCCCGGGCCGCTGGGCCGGCTCCGCTGGCTTCCGCGGGTGCTGGCTCCCGCGAGCTTCCGCGGGTGCCGGCTCCCGCGAGCTTCCGCGGGTGCCGGCTCCCGCGAGCTTCCGCGGGCCGGCGAGCCGCTATCCTTGCTCGCCATGTCGTCCTCCAGCCGTCCGCCCAGGATCGTCGTCACGCTCATGGTCGCCGCCGCCCAGGCGGAGCCTGACATCGCCGAGCAGAAGAACGCGCTGTACGTCGATGCGGTGGTCCGGCATGGCGCCACGGCGATCCCGATCGACGCCACCGCGTCTCCCGTTGCGCGCGAGGCGGCCTTCGCGGTGATGGACGGGCTGCTGATCACCGGCGGGGCCGACCTGGACCCGGCGCGGTACGGCCAGCCGAACGAGGGGTCCCGCGACGTCGAGCCCGACCGCGACGAACTCGAGGCCGCGGCCTGGGCCGCGGCCGAGGCGCGCGGCGTTCCGGTCCTGGGGATCTGCCGCGGCCTCCAGGCGATGAACGCGTTCGCGGGCGGGGCGCTGCTCCAGGACGTCGACGGGCACGTCGGCAACGGCTGGGGCCATGGCCCGGCCACCACCCACGCGATCCGCCTGGTGCCCGGGAGCGCGACCGCGCGCATCCTCGACCCGTCGGGCTCGGGGGCCGACCTCGTGGTCAACAGCTACCACCACCAGGCGGTGCGCACGGTCGACCTCGCGCGCGCCTTCACGGCCACCGCCTTCGCCGACAGCGAGGCCGGCCCGCTGGTCGAGGCGTTCGAGGCGGCGGGCGGCGCGTGGCGGATGGCCGTGCAGTGCCACCCCGAGCGGACCGAGTCGACGCCCGAGGTGTTCGAGGCGCTGTTCGCCGCGTTCGTCGAGGCGTGCCGCGCAGGCTAGCGTCCCGATACGCCGATCCCCCGCTGGCTGAGTCGCGTCAGGGTCAGGAGCGCCCCCCGCGCGCACGGGCCGCGCCGCGGGCCCCCGGTTCTGGCCGGCGTCCGCGCACGCCGCCGCGCGTGGTGACCCCAGCGCGACTCGGCCGCCGGCGCGCGGCGGGGGGGCCCGGGCGGCAGCCGGCGGGCGACTTCAGAGACGGGACGCCAGGCGCTCGCGGTCGCCTGCAGCCTGCTGGCGCCTAGAGGCGCCCCGCCTCGATGATCCGGTTGAGGAACTGGCGGGTCCGGGGCTCGCGGGGCTGGGCGAAGATCTGCGCGGGGGGCCCCTGCTCGAGGATGCGCCCCGCGTCGAGGAAGCAGACACGGCTCGCGATGTCGCGCGCGAAGCCCATCTCGTGGGTGGCGATGAGCATCGTCATGCCGCCGGCCGCGAGTTCGCGGACGACGTTGAGCACCTCGGCGACGAGCTCCGGGTCGAGCGCGGAGGTGACCTCGTCGAGCAGCAGCAGGTCCGGCTGCATGGCCAGCGCCCGCGCGATCGCCACGCGCTGCTGCTGCCCGCCCGACAAGCGGTCGGGCAGCTGGTTCGCCTTCTCGGCGAGGCCGAAGCGCTCCAGCAGGCGCATCGCGTCGGCCTCGGCGCCGGCCTTCGTGCGCTGGAGCACCTTGCGCGGGCCGAGCGTCACGTTGTCGAGCACGCGCATGTGCGGGAACAGGTTGAAGGACTGGAACACGATCCCCACGCGCCGGCGGATCCGGTCCACGTTGACGTCGCGAGCGGTGATCTCCTGGCCCTCGATGAAGATCCGGCCCTCGTCGATGGGCTCGAGCAGGTTGATGCACCGCAGCAGCGTGGACTTGCCGCTGCCCGAGGCTCCGATGAGCGCGATGACCTCGTGCTCGGCGACCTCGAGGTCGATCCCCTGGAGGACGTCGAGCGCGCCGAAGCTCTTCCAGAGGCCCCGGATCGAGAGCGCGGAGGCCGGGCTTGCAGCCTTCACGGCGCTGCCTGCCCGCCGCGCGATCGCCCGAGCGCGTTGGCGACCTGCGAGGCCGTCCCGAGCACCACGCCTCGGCCCCGGCGGGCCTCCCGGGCGACGAGCCAGTCCGTCAGGCGCGCCAGCGGGATCGTCATGACGAGGAACACGAGGGCGGTCGCGAGGTACGGCGTGAAGTTGAAGTTCGCCGACTCGGTGATCTGCGACTGGCGGAAGATCTCCACAACGCCGATGTACGACACCAGCACCGTGTCCTTCTGGAGGCCGATGAAGTCGTTGAGCAGGGGCGGAACCACGCGCCTGATCGCCTGCGGCAGGACGACGTACCGGAGGGCCTGCGCCTGCGTGAGCCCGAGGGAGCGGGCCGCCGCCGCCTGGCTGGCATGGATCGACGAGATCCCGGCGCGATACACCTCGGAGACGTAGGCCGAGTAGATGAGCGTCAGCGCGACGATCGCGTAGAGGAACGGGTCGGTGGGGATGCCCGGCAGGTTCAGCCCGGGAATGCCGAAGCCGAGGATGTAGATCACGAGCACGCCGGGCAGCGCGCGGAACACGTCGACGTAGACGGTGGCCACGAGGCGAACGGGGAACAGCACGGGCGCCGTCGACGAGCGGGCCACGGCCAGCACGAGCGCCAAGACGAGGATCAGGACCTCGGAGATGCAGAAGAGCTGGATGTTGACCACGAACGCCGAGGCGATGTCCGGCAGCGATGCGGAGAAGAGCTGGCCGTCGAAGAAGCTCGACTGGACCGCCGGCCAGCCGGGCGAGTTGACGGCGATGTAGCCGAGCAGCCCGAAGACCGCGACGGTGCTGACGAGCGCGACCAGCGTCGAGCGGACGGCGCTGACCCGGTCTTCGCGTCGCCGGCGTGCGCGGCTGCCGGGGAGGCCGCGCCGGCCTCCCCGATCAGCGTCCTGGGGACCGCCCGGGGCGGTCATCGCCTACGGGAAGCGAGGGTCAGGGCTGGAGCACCGGGGCGTTCGCCTTGTCGGCGAGCCAGGTCTGCGTGATCTGGGCGAGCGTGCCGTCGGCGGTGATCGCCTGGATCGCGCTGTTCACGCAGGCGGTCAACGGCGAGCCCTTGGACAGCACGAGGCTGAAGTGCTCGGCGTTGGGGCCCGACTGCACGGGGAACTGGCCGACGATGCTCGCGAGCGGGTTGTAGTCCTTGTCCACGAGCTGCGCCGCGGTGATGTAGAAGGCGGTCGGCAGGTCCACGACGAGCCCGTCGACCTGCTTGGCCTGCAGCGCCTTGATGGCCGCGTCGTTGCTGTTGTAGACCGAGATGCTCGTGCTCGGCGCGATGACGTTCTTGATCGTGTCGTAGGCGGTGGTGCCGACCTGCGCGCCGAACTTGAAGGCCTTCATGGCGGCGATGCTGGTGACCTTCTCGAGCGGGTTGCCCTTCATGGCCACGACGGACTGGGCGACGAAGTAGTAGCCGTCGCTCAGGTCCACCGCCTTCGCGCGGGCGTCGGTGTACGAGACCTGCGCAAGGTAGAAGTCGAACGGCTTGGCGCCGGGCTGGAAGCTGTTGTCGAACGGGACGACCGTCCAGGCGACCTGGTCGGGCGTGAAGCCCAGCTGCTTGGCGACCGCGTAGGCGACCGCCGACTCGAAGCCCTGCTGGTTGGTCGGGTCGCCCAGCTGCCACGGCTTGGGATCCGGGCTGGACGGCGCGAAGTACGGCGGGTACGCCGGGTTGTCAGTGCCGATCGTCAGCTTGCCCGCGGTCTTGGTGGTCAGGTTCGCGGCGGCGCAGGGGTTGGCCGTGGGGCTGGGACTGGGCGCCGTGCTGGGTGCGGTGGAGGCCGCGGCCTCGGAAGGCGCAGCGGTGGGCGCCGTGCTCGACAGCGGCGTGGTCGACGGGAGCGGCGAGGGTGTCGCAGTCGCTCCAGTGCAGGCCGCGGCGAGCGCGGCAGCGAGGGCGAGGCCGGCAATGGCCTTCAAGGTGCGCATAGGTGGTCCGTCTCCTCCAGATGGGTGCCTGCCGAAGTGTACCGGGAGGAAGACTGCCGAAGATCGGAA
>JAJYMP010000296.1 GCA_021786915.1 Chloroflexota bacterium | reverse complement strand
CACCCGGTACCCCTCGTACGCGAGGCCGCGCCGGACGACGGTCCTGATCTTCGGGTCGTCGTCGACGACCAGGATTCGGATGGGGTCAGCCATGGCGACTGGCTGCCTCCTGCGCTACGGGCGCCGCTGGACCCGGCGGCGCGGGGCGCCGACGGTGGCTCGCATCGTACGACGCCACCGCAGACTTCCCCGCTCGAGCTCGACGCGCCTCGAAGCGTGCTCGCTGAACCTGAGAGCCACGTGAGCGGCCGATGAGACGCGCAGGTCCCAGCCAGGGCGCTACGAGCGGCGGTCACGCGGCACGCGGATCGTGCCGAGGCGACACGGTGGTCCAGGCGGGTCGGGCACGGGCTCGCCGTGGGCGGCAGGCGACTCGTGGCGACGCGGGGGCGCCTGCGGCGGGACGCCGGTGGGGACGTCGGCAGCGTCGTGGCGGCGTGCCGCCGCGTGAAGGTCCGCGAGGCGGACTGCGTCCCGGAGCGCGTCGACGTCGGGGTCACCCATTGCGCGCACTCCTGCTAGCGTCCCAGTCCCGCGCCGGCGAAGGCCGCGACGAGCCTCGGTTGCGCTGGTCAGGAGGCCGGACGCCGCCGCACCAGCCGGGGCAAGAACCGGGGCGTGGCGGCCAAGTAGACCTCGTAGCGAAGGCCGAACTGAGAGCGCATCTCGCGTTCCTCGGTCAGCGCGAGCCTCCGGTACGCGACGGCGAGGGCCGGGAACATCGCGAGCGTGACCAGTGTCGGCCATTGCACGAGCAGGCCGGTCATGAGCAGGATGAACCCGTCGTACTGGGGGTGGCGCACTTGCCCGTAGGGCCCGGTCGTGGCCAGGTCGCCGGCCCTCTGCGCCCGCCAGAGCACTGGCCAGGATCGGGCGAGCAGGATGAACCCCGCGCCCATCAGGACGTAGCTCAACAGGTGGAACGGGCTCAGGTGCGGGTCTCCCGCCCAGCCGATCAGGTCGTTGAGCAGGTGGCCCCCGGCGTGCGTGGCCCCGAGCTGCGGGACGGCGGTGCCGAGCCAGCCGGACAGGACGTAGATCGTGAGCGGGAAGCCGTACATCTCGGCGAACAGCGCCACCACAAACGCCGAGAACGATCCCATCACCCGCCAGTCGCGGCGCGTCTGCGGCCGGAACAGCGTGGCCGAAAAGCCGATCAGCAGCGCGGAGTCGAGGACGACGAGGATCCAGAGGCCGCCGCCGAAGTCAGTCATCGCGAACCTCCCTGCAGTCCCGGTCCAGGTTCAGTGGCAGCCGCGGCGCGGCGCCTGCTGGTCCTGCTCCGCGCCAGCCGGAGCGACCGGCGAGGCGTTGTCGTGCTCCTGTTCATGGGTCCCGTGACCGCCGTGGCCGCCATGTGCCCCGTGCCCGAACAGGTGCATGCCGATCATCCCGCCGAACAGACCGATCGAGAGCAGCGACGACGGCGTAACGACCCCGAGGTACAGGAGGACCGCCGCGCCGGTTGCGACGGCGAGCGCGGGCACCAGCCAGCGCGGACGACTTGCGGGTCGCCGGTCAGCGGCGTGCTCGGCGTGCTCGGCGTGGGTGATCATCAGGCAGCCTCCAGGGGCATCGTGTGCGCGTTGACGGGACCTGAGCGGCGCCGCGCGAGCACGCCCAGGCCGACGGCGAGGATGCCGATCGCAATCCCGATCAGCTGCGCCGTCTTGAGGCCGAAGAGGACGCTCGGCTCGTCGCGGAGGAAGAACAGGACGAAGCGGATCGCAGCCAGGCCGCCAAGGTAAGCGGCGGCCAGGGCCCCGGGGGCCATGGAGGCGCGACGCCTCACCGACCACAGCACGAGGAACAGGCCAATGAGCGCGATGGCCTCGTAGGCCTGGGTGGGGTGGAGCGGCGTGTCGAGCGGCGCCATGGCGCCCGCGTTGCGGTAGACGACAGCCCAGGGGAGCGTCGTCGGGATGCCGGCCGAGTCGCCGCCGATGAGGCACCCCACGTGGCCGACCGCCTGGCCCACGGCGGCCGCCGGCGCCGCCACGTCGAGGGCGGTCAGCCAGTCGACGCCGCGGCGGCGGGCGAGGACGATGATCGCGATGATGCCCAGCGCGAGGCCTCCGTAGAAGGAGAGGCCCCCGGTCCACACCATGAGCAGGTGCGCCGGGTGGGCGGCCAGGTCGGGCAGGCCGTTCTGGAGGACGTAGAGGAGCCGGCCGCCGACCAGCGACCCGACCGCCACCCACAGGACGGCGTCGGCCACGAGGCCCGCCGGGAGCCTCCTCCGGCGGGCCTCGTGATCGGCGACGGAGTAGGCGACCAGCATGGCGAGGACGAGGGTCAGGCCGTACCAGCGGATGTCCAGGCCGGCGACGCGGAACGCGACGGGGTCGATGTCAATGACGAACGGCACAGTCGGGCCTCAGCGCCGGCCGTGTGCGCGCGGCAGCAGGGCCGCGGCGCGCAGGATGAACACCGCCACGGCGAGGCTCGTGGTCATGACCGCGATCCATGTCACCAGGACCGGCGCGTCGGCGGCGATCGACGCCATGAGAAGCAGGGTGAGCAGGGCCGTCATCAGCAGCCAGGGCCACGCGCCGCGGCCGCGGATGCCGCCACCCCCGGCTCCCGGCTCGGTCCGCCACTCGATCCGACCGCGGTACCGGCCCATCCCGCACGTGAATCTGGCATCGCCGGGACCGGCTGCCGGGAGGTCGATGATGGTGTCGGCGCCGGGTGCGAGGTGTCGGATCAGGCGCGGCTCCGAGAACACTACGCGGTCCGAGCACTCGTGGGCGTCGAGCCGGCGGAAGACGAGGCGGAGCGGGACGCCGGCCCGGGCCTCGACGACGCTGGGGTGATAGCCGTTCGCCACCACGATGTCGACGATCTGGAGGCGGCCCTGGCCCCCGAGCCGACGCTGGGCCGCGCTCAGGCCCACGCGAGCGCTCCGATCCCCGCGAAGAGGATCACGGCCACGATCAGGATGACCAGCCAGGTGGCGGGGTGTGCCATGACGCCGACGATCGTGCCGGCACACGTGACCGTCACCGCGCCGCCTGCGACCAAGAGGTCGAGGGCGATGAGCGCGGCGATGCCGATCAAGACGAAGCCGACGATGTCCATGGCCGCCACGATCGGGGAGCCAGATGAACGCTGGATGAGTCGCGGCTAACGCCCGGCTGAGAAGCACGCACATCGAGCCCCACGCGGTGCCCACTTCGGTTGTCCTCGACCGAAGCGGGCCCGTCCCCAGTCCGAGAGCATCCGGTAGATCCGTGCCTGGCAACGGAGATCGTCCATCTCTGCTGCGAGCAGGCGTCCGCGCCAGCGCACGATCGCGAAGCCGTCCCGCTTCAGGGGACCCTCCAGCACCTGCGCGGGGTCGGCGCCCGAGATCAGGCCCAGCCGGTTCGCCGGGGTCATGGCGTCCGCCACGACGCGGTGGAGTCCCGCGGCAGCAGCGAGCTGGCGGGGGCCGGCGGCGCCGAGCATGCAGCCCGCCTGGTCGAGGACCAAGACCGGCATCGGGCGGCGGCCAAGGACCGCGCGGTCTGCGGGCGTCGAGCCGAGGCTGGTCGCGCGGATGGGCATCGCCACGTCGCAGGCGCGCAGCCGGGCGAGGAGCGCCTGAGCGAGAACGTCCAGCCCCAGGTATCGGGTTGGCGAGCGGCGACTCCCGTCCTCACGGGGCCCGAGTCTGGGTTCCTGGATGAGCCCAGGTGAGGCGACGATGAGGTTCGGCTGTGAACCGTCCGGGGCCGTTGGTCGCATGCTGTCCGAGCGGGCACAAGTGGCCGCCGTCGTCCTCCGCAACTTCTCACGGAGCGCTCACCCGGCTTTCAGTTGCCAGGGCCAGGCTCGTCCCATGAAGACGCAGTTCGCAAGCACGCTCCTCGTCGCCGTGGTGGGGCTCGCAGCCTGCACCTCGACCAGCGCCGTCTCCGCGGGCCAGAGCCCAGCACCATCCGGATCACAGTCGGCAAGCTCCGCGGTGGCCGGCAACCCCGCCTCTCCGGCGCAGCAGGTCAGCGAGGCGAACGGGGTGACGGTCACCGCCACATGGGATGGGCCAGCTGCCGGCGGCGTGCTCGATGTCGCGATGGACACGCACTCGGGCACGCTCGACGACGTCAACCTCGCCTCGGCCGTCTTCCGCAACGACCGGGGCCAGCAGCTCGTCGGCGCTTCGTGGAGTGCACCGGCGGGCGGCCACCACCGCACCGGCAAACTCACATTCGCGGGCGATGCCGGCTCCGTTGTCAAGGGTGCCGCCTGGGTGGAGCTCGTCCTGCCGAACGTCGGCGGCGCGGCGGAGCGGGTGTTCCGGTGGAGGCTCGGGGCGTGACCGCCCTCGCGCCGGAACTCCGGGCACCGGCGCCGGCCATCGTCGGATGGCGGGCCGCCGGGATCGGATTCGTCGCCGGCCTCTCGCTGCTCGGCTGGTATCTGGGAATCATCATGCTGGCGCAGGGTGCCCCCCACGCGCTCGAGCAGTTCCGGGCCGACGCACCATTCGTGCTGGCCGTGACGCTTGGCTTCGGCACCCAGGCGGCCCTGTTCGTCGAGCTCCGCCGGACGGCATCGCGCCATCGGCGAGGCACGGCCATGACCGCGGCGAGCACCGGGACGAGCGCGGCTGCGATGCTCGCCTGCTGCGCGCACCACGTGGCCGACATCCTGCCGCTCATCGGCGTGTCGGCCGCGGCCGTCTTCCTCGACGCGTACAAGGGGCCTCTGCTGGTCCTCGGGGTCGCGATGAACGCGGTCGGCGTGGCCGTGCTGTGGCGCGAGCTGCGCCGGGCGCGCCACGCCTGCGAGGTCGCGGATCGGGTCAGCCAAGCCGCGTGACGGCCGCTCCCCGTCGTCGTGACGGTCGGCCCTCGAGGGCGCGGGTGGCAGGGACGGCAACGGCGGCGGTCACCTTGAGAGGACCAGAGCCGGCCTGCGAACCACGGAACGAGCTGTGCCCCCGTCCGGCCGCGCCCGCGAGGCGCCGGGGTCAGGGGAGGATCGTCTCGACGGCCTTGTCCATGTCGTCCGGCGACAGGGCGCCGATCTTGATCATCTTGATCAGGCCGTCGCGGCCGATCAGGATGTGCATGGGGATCCCGACCAGCGAGTAGGCGCTGGCGATCTTGGCGGTGGGATCGACGACGATCGGGAAGGTGAGACCCGCACGCTGCGCATACGCCTTGACGTCGGCCGCCGGCTCGTTGATGAACACCGCGAGGACGTTCAGGCCCTGGCCCCGGTGCTTCTCGTACGTGGCCTCGAAGTCGGCCGCCTCGGCTCGACAGTCGGGGCACCACGAGGCGCCGAAGTTGAGCCAAAGGGGCTTGCCCGCATAGTCGGCCAGCGAGACGGTCGCTCCCCCGTAGGTGAGCCCAGTGAACGGCGTGGGCGGCTTGCCGACAGTCGGCGGCGTGATCCCGGTGGCCGCCCGCACGTTGATCGCGGTGATCCCGTCATCGGACGACTGGCCGACATACCAGGAGATACCCGAGATGGCCACCACGGTGACGGCCATCACGATGATCGTCTGAAGACGGCCAGCGGTCGGTCGAGACCGGCCGATGGACCCGAGCGCGACGCCCATATAGCGGCTCCTTGCGCCAGCGGCGGCGCCTGATTGGTGAGCGAACCGCGAGGACGCGATCGGTCCATGATCCGGGCGGGCCGGCGCGCGTGTCGATGGAGAGCGAGTCAGGTCCTGATCAAGACTCGGTCAAGGCGTGGCATCCGACGCTGAACGCTCAGAACCGCTCCACCGGATCCCTATGACGGTCGGGCAGGTCACGGAGACCTTCGTCGCCAGCCGGTGCTGCGGCGCCGACCGTAACGGGTGCGGCAGCCGCGACCGCGACGAAGACCGCCAGGAGGCGCGCTCGGACAGAGCGGGGACCTTCACGGCGCCTCGCGCATCCGGTGGCCGATGGCCTAGGACGGTGTCGATGAACCGAGGGCTCCCTCGGTCGTCCGCCTGGGCGTGGGGCGGAGCTCTTCCGATGGCCTCGCAGCGTCAGGACCTCGCCAACCCTCGGCCGCGGCAGGCCGTCCTCGGGCCGTCACGGCAGCCATGCTGATCCTCGTGGCCTGCTCGGCGATCACCCTCGCGAGCGGGCGTCCTTCCTAGCCCGCGGCGATCACGACCAGGGCGACGTCGGGCCCGAGACCACCGAAGTGGCGGAGCGAGACGAGCCCGGGCTACGCCCGCGCAACCAGTCGCGCCAGACCGGGCTGACGGCGTCATCGACCGGCGCGACTGCGCAGTACAGTGCCGCGGGCTCGATCGGCGCCCGGTCGAGCAGTGCCAGCCCCACCGCCGCCTCGGCCCCGCCAACAAGCCGTCCGACTTGGAGCGGCAGGCAGACCCGAGGCGGCAGCCGTCCCGCCATGCCCCGAAGTCCCGCCAGACGGAGCAGTCCGTACGACAGATGGATCGCACCTGCGAACCGCAGGCTCGGGCGACCAGGACCGCGCGCACCGGGCCGCCGTGCTGGCATCGTCACCGCAGCGGTGGCACGGCGACCCGCCCGTGCGCGGCCTTTCGCCCGCCTTCGAGGTGCCAGATCTCGGCCGGGATGGCCATCCGGCGCTGCAAGCCAACGTACAGGTCGTTGAGGTACGCGACCTCCTCGTCGGCGCGGCGCTGCCGCTCGCTGCCGGGTGCTGCGGCACGGCGCTCCTCCAGGGCGGCCCGGAGCCGTGTCGAGAGGATCTCTAGCGCGGCCGGCAACCGCTGGAGTGCGCTCGGGGCCTGCGGTTGCTCGAGCGAGAGGCGTTTGTTCTTCATGCCGACCATCGGAGCACGCCACGCTGAGAGGGCGATGAGCCGGACCCGCAAGCGAGATGAGGCCCGACCCGGCGAGACAGGCGCCCACCAGAACGGCGCCGGTCAGCCGGTGTTGAGGCGGCACCGTTCGGGCTTCGCCGATGAGCCGAGAGGGCTCGATCCCCACCGCGGCCGCAGCCAACGCCCGCTGCAGCTAGGACAATCCGACCCACCGAGACCCGCAC
>JAJYMP010000102.1 GCA_021786915.1 Chloroflexota bacterium | reverse complement strand
GGCAGGTGTAGGGCCGGCCGATCAACACCACCGAGATGTCTTGCGTGGCCTCCAGCTCCCGCGCCATCACCGCCCGCAGCTGCTCCTTGCGCGCCCGGTGCTCCTGTACGGCCTCCCGGTGCGCCGCGAGCGCCCCCTCGCCGTCGTCGGCCTCGCGCAGCAGGTGCCCGAGTGCGTCGAGGAGCAGGCCTGTCCGCACGGGATCCGCGGCAGCATCCGCCAGGGCGAGCGCGGCCTGGATGTGGGTGAGGGCGCGGGCGGGCGCGCCCGCGGCGTCGGCGGCCGAAGCCGCCCGTTCCAGCACTCCGATCCGGTCGAGCGAGCCCCGTCCGGCGGCATCCGACACCCTGTCCCACAGCTCGAGCGCCCGCTCGTACTGGGCCTGCGCCTCGGGAAACGCGTACGCCCGCTCGGCGGCGAGCCCGGCCGCGACGGAGGCGGGCAGCGCGTGGGGCGGGTCGTGCGCGGCGTACCAGTGATGGGCGATCAGGGCTGCGAGGGAGGGGTCGGCACGGTCGGCCGAGGCCTCCAGTGCGCGCGCATACGCAGCGTGGAGCTCGGCTCGCTCGCCGGGCAGGAGGTCGCTCTCGAGTGCCTCCTGGAGCAGGGCGTGGCGAAACAGGTACGTGTCGGCCTCGCCGTCCTCGCGAGGCAGCAGGAGGCCGCGGTCCACCGCCTCGCGGAGGGCCGCTCGTACCTCCGGAGCGCTGGCGCCAGACACCGCCGCGAGCAGGGGACCGGTGAGCCGGGCCCCACCCACGGCAGCGGCCCGCAGCAGCTCCCGAATGGACGGTGAAAGATCCGCCACGCGCGCGAGGAGGATCTCGCGCAGGGTCTCGGGCAGGCGGCCCTGTGCGGCTCCCGAGGCGAGCAGCTCCTCGGCATAGAAGGCGTTGCCGGCGGACCGCGCCCAGATGCGCTCTGCCGTCGGCGGCTCCGGCTCGAAGCCGAGGATGCTCGCAAGCTGTGCGGCGAGCTCCTCGCGCGTGAAGCGAACGAGATCGATCCGTTCGATCCTCCCCGAGCGCTCGAGTCCGGCCAGCGCCGGGCGCAGCGGGTGGCGCATGGACAGCTCGTCCGTTCGGTAGCTCGCCAGCAGCACGATGCGCCCCCGCCGCAGCGTGCGCACGGTGTAGGTGATGAGATCGAGCGTCGAGCGGTCGGCCCACTGGAGGTCCTCGAGGACGCAGAGGAGCGGACGCTCCGCGGCAAGGCGGTCGAGGAAGCCCAGCAGCAGCTCGAAGAGGCGCCCCTGCGCGGAGCCCTCTGGGTTGCCCGCGTTCGCGCCAACCGTGCCCAGAGCCGGCATCACCCGCACCAGCTCGGGTCGTCCGGCGCCCAGGAGCGCGTCGAGTCTGGCAGGGTCGAGCTCGTCGGGCAGCGGGCGGAGCGCCTCCACGATGGCGCCGTACGGCAGCGCGCCCTCGGCGAGCTCGAGGCAGGCCCCGGCCAGCACGCGGAATCCCGCCTCGCGTGCCACCGCCGCACACGCTTCGATGAAGCGGGTCTTGCCTACCCCAGCCTCGCCGGCGACGAGGAAGGCGACCGGACGTCCCTCGGCGGCAGCCGCCAGCCCCGTCGCGACCCGCTCCCGCTCCTCGCGGCGGCCGATGAAGACAGGGGACGCCACCCGCCTGGCCAAGACGTACCTCGTTCGAGCCCGCGCCGCACTCGGCTTGCTAGACCCAGACGCCGTGAAGGTCGGTGAACCCGGCCCGACTCCCCGCGCCCGTGACGCCCGCCGGGAAGGGTCTGGTGCCCGCGACGCGGGAATCCGGGATCAGGAGGCGCCGAGCCCGATTGAATACGTCACGCAACACAGGCACGCCCGGCTCCTTCCCTTGCCGTCGGAGCGTCGCTCGTGCCCACCCGCTTTGGCGACCGATTATCGGGGCAGTGGCACCCGCAGCGCGGCGGCGAGGCATGCAGGGTGAGGCGATCGAGGCGGCTCG
This sequence comes from Chloroflexota bacterium, assembly GCA_021786915.1. The sequence goes on along the minus strand of JAJYMP010000102.1, from coordinate 5,060 downwards.
ACAAGGTGCCAATGGGCCGGATCGCGCTACCCGACCCGCGCGGCCCCCGCCCCCCGACCGGATGGCCCGGTGGCATGGACGGCTCGCCTGGAGCTCGTGAAGCTCGGCGGCGCGGGGCGTGCTCGTGGAAGCCGGCCTTTCGTGCCTCGCCCGGTCGGACGAGGCGCTGACGCAGCCATGGACTGCGCAGGTCCGGCTCCTTGACCCGATATCGGGAGACCGCCCGGGTCAGCGGCGGCGGTGTCAATCAGGAGCGGCGCTAACGCGGGGATGGACTTCCAGGCTGACCATTCCAAGCTGCGATTCCATGTCCGCGTTTCGCTCGCGGTTGCGGTCTGTTTCGCACGACCTGCGCCGCAACTGACACGTCGGACCGCGCACCAGCGAGAGTGAAGTCCATGTCTTCGTCGTGACGGCGCGTCAAGTCCCAGCACGTGTGCAATAGCGTCGGGAGAGGGCTCGGGCGTGGCGGCAGGACCCGTTCGGTCAGGCTCGCAGCGACCCCTCGACGCGTGCGGAAGAGGCCGGCGCACCAGGCGCCGGCCTCTTGCCCTGTGCGCATGCGCTTCAGCGGACGCTGAGGTTGCCGCCTCCCAGCAGTTGCTCAACGGTCCTCGTGCCGTTCCAGTCGCTGGAGAACAGCAGGGCCGAGCCGTTGTAGAGGGTGAAGCCGATGGTGTCCATCGCCCGGCTCCCGTAGTCGGTCATCGACATCTGGAAGGTCAGGTTCCCGCCGAGCGAGACCGGGTGGCTCGGGTCGGTGATGTCCTGCAGATTCGCCTTGCTCACGAAGGTCGCGGTGCAGGAGCTGCTGGCCGTCGCTTTCGTGCAGGGCGAGGGCTTCTCACCAAGCGAGGTGAGCGCGTTGCTCTTGATCTGGTACGTGTGTCCGCCCTGGCGGAAGAGGATGTTGACGTTGCCCTGGAGGCTCTTCGCCCCCTTGTTGAACTTGACGTTGAAGCCGAAGTTGGCCTTCCGGCCCGCATCGGCGGCATATGTCCCCGCCGAGCTCGACTCAGTGAGGTAGCCACCGCCGGTGATGAAGTAGCTCGTGATGGGGGCCGCGACATCGATCACCGCGTTCTCGTCCGAGGTGTCATCGGTGTAGTAGCCGCTCACGACGATCCCGATGGTGTACGGCGTGGCGCCGCTGTTGCTGATGGTCATCGTGGTCTTGCACGCGACGGTCCCCACGGTCGTGTCGCCCGAGCTCACCAGGGCGACCGGCAGATCGCTGCACCCATCGAGCGGAGCGTTCGATGCGTCGCGGTTCACGAAGGTGACCGTGGCGTGGCTGATGTCGCCCGCGTACGAGTCGTAGGCCGGGTCATCCGCGAGCGCGGTGATGTCCTTGATCGTCGCCGTCAGGGTGACGGTCGCCGAGGTGGCGGTGGCCGAGGTGCCCCAGAAGAGCGCGTCGCCCGTGTAGGAGGCGCGCGCGTCTTCCTGGGTGACGGTGAGGGAGCCGCCGACGAGCGTGAAGACGTAGTTGCTGGCGGCCAGCGTGCCGAGTGACGGCGTGATCGAGTAGGTGCCCGGCGCGCTCGTCACGTTCCCGAGGTTGAGCGTCGCCGAGGTGGTCAAGCTCGCCGAGCCGCTCACGCCGCTGGTCTCCAGCGTCTCGCTGTTGACGAAGCCCGTGATCGTCGCGGTCAGCGTGACCGGGTCGCTGTACTGGACCGTCTTGTCGTCAGCCGTGACGATGAGGGTGGCCGGGGTGACGGAGAACGTGACTTCGTCCGTTGACGCCGCGAAGCTGTAGTTGGTGGCCTCGAGATCGCCCGCCGTGCAGGCGATGGAGTAGCTCGCGACGGGGCTCGTCTGGCTCACGCCTGCCGAGCAGCTCGCCTGTCCGGTCAGGGCGCCTGCGGTACGCAACGCGGCGTCGGTCTCGTCGTTGACGAAGCCGCTCAGCGCGTAGCCGAGGTTGGCCGGCGGAGTGCTCCCGTAGACCATCGACTGGTCGCTGCTGGGCGTGATCGTCAGGGTGGCCTTGTCCACCGTCAGGTCGCCGGCTGCTGCGCTGCCGAAGTAGTACATGGGCTCGGTCGCGAAGTGCGCCTTGACCGCCGCGGAGTATGTGGCTGCATTCGTGTACCCGGCAGGCAGCGTCACATCCGCAAGCGTCGCCACGCCGTTGCTGTCGGTCGTTGCCGAGCCGACCCCTGACGTGCCGATCTGGAAGGTGACCGTCTTGCCGGCCAGCGGGTCTCCGTTGGCTCGGTTCGTCAGGGTCGCCGTCAGCGTCGCGTTGCCACCGTAGGTCGCGTGGCCCGAGATCGCGCTGAGCGCCGTCGGGGCCTTCCAGATGGGGAACGACTGGCTGAGTGGGCCGGCAGCGAGGTAGTTTGCATCGGAAGCGAGCGACGCCTCGATGACGCACGCGAATGCGGCGGTGGCACTCTCGCTGGCGCTGGTGATCGTCACGGTGCCGTCACTGGTCACAGTGCAGCCCACGCTGCCGGAGCCGAGCGCGAACGTGATCGCCCCCGTGTCGTCGGCGGGCTTGCTCGCGTACGCCGCGACGCTGAAGGGCGCATCGCCGTAGGTCTTGCTGAACGCGTCCGGAAGGACGAAGGTGAAGGTCGGCGTACCTGCCGTCACCGTGAGTTCGCCGTTGACGAAGGCGAAGCTGTAGTTGGCGGCGCTCAGGGTGTCTTGGGTACAGCCGATCGAATACGGGCTGCCCGACACCGTGTACGGGCCGGCGACGATGCTGCAGCTCGGGCTGCCCGTCACCCCGCTCGTGCCGATGGTCTGTCCGTAGACGAACCCGGAATAGCTGACCGAGGGCGTGGGAAGGGTGCCGCCGTACGTCATCGACTTGTTGTCGGCCGTGACGGTGAGTTCCGCCTTGGCGATGTTGAATGACGCGCTGATCGGCCCTGCGGCGAGGTAGCTCCCGTCCGCGGCAATCGAGGCCGTGATCACGCACATGTCCGAGCCAGTCGCCGCGCCGGTGATCGTGACCTGGCCGACACTCGTCACCGTGCAGCCGACGCTGCCCGATCCGAGGGCGAAGGTAATCACACCGGCGTCGTCGGCCGGCCTGGAGGCGTACCCGGCGACGCTGAAGGACGCGTCGCCGTAGGTCTTGCCGAGAGCCGACAGGTCGAAGGTGAAGGCAGGCGTCATCTGGGCGATGTTGGTCAGGCTGAAGCTGGCTGGAGCCGTCGCGCCGGCGGCGCTCGCGCTGACCGTGTAGCTCCCGCCCGCGCCGCTGGCGGTCGCCGCCGCGCTCGCGGTGCCATCCGTCCCGATGGTTGCCGGGTTGCTGCTGAACGTCGCGGTGGCGCCCGTCGCCGGAGCGCTGAAGGTGACGTTGCCGCCGGCCACGGGGTCGGTTCCGGTGCCGCTCACCGTCACCTGGAGCGGGTCGGCGAAGGCATGGCCGATCGCTGCGCTCTGGCTGTCGCCGCCGCTGACGCTGAGGCTGAAGGGCTGCGCCTCGAACGCGCCCATGTCGCAGCCGCTGCCCTGGGGGCGGGTCACCCCGCGCTGGTCGGTGGCCGGGCACGCTGTGCTGTCCGCGGCGTCGACGGCAGTGCTGCCGGGAAGGAGCGGGAAGGTCTTCGTTGAGCCGCCGTAATAGCCGAGCGGCCCGAGTAGCGGATTGGCGCTGATGTTGCCCGTGCCGCTGTAGCCGCCCTGGACGTCGCTGTAGGTCATCGTCGTTGGGATCGGAAGGGTCACGCGATATTCTGGGTACCCAACGTAGCCGTGGTCGCCATAGAGGATGCTGTTCCTGACCGTCACGCTGCCTCTGTTACTGCCGCCCCCGTTGGCCTCGATCGCGCCCGCGCTCCCGCCCGAGTTGCCGCTGAAGGTCGCGTTCGTGAGGGTCACGGTGCCCCAGAGGTTCTCGATCGCACCGCCACCAGACGTTGCGGAGTTCCCGCTGAAGGTGGCATTCGTGAGCGTGACCGTCGCCTGCATGTTGTAGATCGCGCCGCCACTGTTGCCGCTCGATGTTCCGTGCGTCCAGTTGCCGCTGAAGGTGGCGTTGGTCAGGGTCAGCACGGCGAGCCCATTGGAGTAGACGGCGCCGCCGCCGCTGCCGTTCCCAATGCCGTGGTTGCCGATGAAGGTGACATCGGTCCATGTCGAGTACTTCGGGGCATCGCCCTGGTTGATCCACACGGCGCCGCCACCCCAGCCTGCCGAGTTCTCGCTGAACGTGACGTTCGAAAGCGTGGAGGCGGTGTTCTGGTTGTACATGGCGCCGCCGCCCGACGACGACGCCCCGCTCGCGTTGGCCGTGTTGCCGCTGAACGTGACGTCGGTCAGGGTCAACGAGGCGGTATCGCTGTACATCGCCCCACCGCCGCCCGTGGCCGTGTTGCCGCTGAACGTGACGTCGGTGAGCGACGGAGAGCTGTTGCTCAGGTTCGCCATCCCGCCGCCGTTGGTGGCCGTGTTGTTGCTGAAGGTGACGCTCGACAGCGTCGGGCTACCGGGGTTGTTCGCCATCCCGCCACCCGCGCCGTTGGATGCCGTGTTGCCGCTGAAGATCACGTTGCGCACGGTCGGGCTGCCGCCCGAGGCGATATACATGCCGGCGCCATAGCTGTTCGTGCCGCCGCCGTTGGCGTTGCCGCCGGTCACGGTGAAGCCGGCGAGGACAGCGAGCGGGCCGGTGCCGGTGCCGGTCACGACGTGGTAGGTGTTCTCGCTGTTGTTCGCGAAGTCTGCCCCGTCGTCGCCGTTGAGATCGCCACTCAGTGTCGTGACGTTCGTCTTTGGGTCGCGCTGATCGAGGCTCGTCTCGGTGCCGGCGAAGCCGCCGTACACGGCCACGCCGGCCTTCAGCTGGAACGTGGCAGTGCGTGGAGCGGGCAGGTCCGTGGTGTCAGGCGTGTACGTCCCCGCCGCGACCCAGATCTGGTCACCCGGCGTCGCCTGCGTGAGGGCCCGTGAGAGTGCGCTGCACGCGTTGGCCCAGCTGGAGCAGTCGGCACTGCCGGCGCCCGTCTGGGTCACGTAGAGGATGGGCCCGGCCGGGACGACGGCCACGCTGAACGTCTGCTGGACCTGCGTCGCCGGGTTGTAGTCGGCGTCGC